>SKZB01000066.1 GCA_007127615.1 Phycisphaerales bacterium
AGCGAAATGCAGATCGAGCATATCGGCCACCTTGAGGAGATCGAGCAGCGCGCGATCCGGCGGCTCAAGTCCGAACGCGAACATCTGACGGAACAGCTCGCGAGCAATCTCAGGCAACTGCAGTCCCGGGAAGCGGAGTTCGAAGCCGAGCGGCGCGCGTGGGAGGAAGCGATTGCCGCCGAACGTGAGCGGCGGACCGACGAGCAGTTCGCCAAAGCGGTGCGTCAGCTTGAGTCCGTGCCGCCGCGGCAGGGAAAGGCCATCATGGTGGAACTGGTTCGCGACAATCAGATCGATCAGGCCGTGGCTTATCTGGACGCCATGAACGCGCGGGCCTCGAGCAAGATCCTCGAACAGTTCCGCACCGATGAAGAAGTCCGTTTGGCAACGGAATTGCTGGAACGTCTCCGGAGATTCGGTATTGACGCCGAACTTGCGCGAGACGAAGACCATGCGGACCGAATTGCCGACGCTCAATAACACCCTCAGCCGCCCTTCATCCCCGCCGGCCGGGGCTGCCTCGTTTTTCAACTCATCCCCGTCGTTGGACTCCAGCCACCGGCAGGATAATCGGGCCGGCGGACGGGTCGAACCGTTCCGAAATGTCTTCGAATCGGCCGGCCGCCGCACCGCGGCCGGTGATTTCGAGCGATCGGCGAACGTGTCGCCGACAGACAATACGGCGCAACAGAACTCCCGCAGCGGTGAATCACCATCGAAAACGTCGGAGAAACGTGCCGAAACGTCGGAAGAACGGCCGATTCAGGACAACGCCGGCGAAACCGGGGAGACGGATCGACAGGATGAGAAGGGCAGCGGACAGCGCGATGGTGCATCGCGGCAGGATCAAGCGCAGGATCAACAAGACGGGGCGCAAGAACTGCGGCCGCAGCGCGAGGCGCCGGACCAGCCGCGCCGGCAGTTTGATGCCGAAGCGAAAACCCCGAAATCGGAATCGGACTCCGACTCTTCTGAGCCGGATGACGAAACGGTCGGGGACGCCCCGGCGGCCGAACCGGACGCGCTGCAGCCAGATGGCGATCGACCGGCGGACCAGACCGAAGAGGAGGTGCCGCCGAGCACGGAGAAGGATTCGCCTCCGCCGAACGCGGATGGGCCGGATGAACCGCTCGCGGTTGCGTCCGTCACGCCGGCGGGAGCCGCCGCGACGAAAGGTGGAGAGGACGATGCATCGGCGAACCGTTCGGGCCGGGAATCAGCCGGGGCTGACCGCGCGCCGGAGCAATCGGTTTTGCGTCCGTTGGGTGTTGATGAGGAGAAGCCGCGGCGTGAGCAGGTGAACCGCCAGACGGCACCGCGTCACGATCGGCGGGGGGAATCCGGTCGGGCGGAGACGATCAAACCGAACGCGACCTCGCAGGCCGGGAAGTCGCCGGATTCACAATCGAAGCCGCCGGAGCAGGCCACGCCCCACCAACAGCGGGAAGTGACGGAAGGTGAGGCGCGGGTCATGACCTCGCGCGAGAGCATGCGTGCCGCCGAGGCGCGGGTGATGCAGATCGAAACGGCGGTCCGGCTGGAGAATGCCGGCGGCGGAGCCGCTTCGACGGCGCCATCGGCGGATGCGTCGGGACGGGCGGTGCCGGTCAATCCGCTGGCGGGCGGCGCGACGTTGGGCGCCGGCGCTGAAGGTGGCGCCTCCCGGACGCAACAATTGCCGACCCGGGGCGCACCGATCGACGAGGAGCAGTTCTCCGGCCGCGTCTTGCGCGGCCTGACGACGATGGTGAACCAACGGGGGGGCGCGCTGACGATGCGGCTGGATCCACCGGATCTGGGTCAGTTGCGCGTCCAGATGACGGTCATGCAGGGCGTGGTCACCGCGAGCTTTCAGGCGGAATCCGCGCAGGCACAGCAATTGCTTGAACGCAATCTGGCCGTCCTTCGGATCGCGCTGGAGGGCCAGGGCTTGACCGTGGAAAGACTGACCGTGACGAATTCATCGTCGAGTCCATCCTGGAATGGATGGTCGCAGCAGAACGAAGAGAACGGCCGGGAGTCGATGCGGCAGGACGCCGGCGACGGCCGGAGCCGCGGACATCGGGACGCCTCCTCCGACGAACGATCCGGTGGTCAATCCCGCGATGAGGTTTTCGACGATGTCTACAAACTACACCGCGGAGAGAAGCGAGAGTTCCCCGCCGCAACGATCGAGGAGTGATTGATCATGAGTCAGGTCAGTGGCTTCAATCCGGTTGAGAATGCCCTGCAGCGCAGTACGCAGAGTGCGTTCAGTGAGATGTCCTCCGAGGACTTCATCAAGATCATCTTCACTGAGCTTTCGAACCAGGATCCGTTTGATCCGAACGACTCCGCGGCGCTGCTCGAGCAGATCAGCGCGATTCGTTCGATCGAGTCGGACCTCAGGCTCACGCAGCAGCTCGAATCGCTCGTGCTCGAAAACCAACTCGCTTCGGCGGGCAACCTCATCGGGAACTTCGTCGGCGGGCTCAACACGGAGAATGACCGCGTGGCCGGGTACGTCGTTTCCGTGATCCGGGAAGGCAACACCGTCAATCTCGAGCTCGATAACGGCTGGGTCATGCCGATTCAGAATGTCGAGACGATCATCGATCCTTCGATCTTTGATGAACCCGGCGCGCCGGTGCCGAATGCGCCGCCGCCGTCACCACCCGTCGGCGAGGACACTTCCGGGACCGGCGGCGAGCCGGACGGTACGGGTGACGATTCCGATTCCGAGGATGAACTTCCCTGATCCCGACCTTTCTTTGTGATTCAGACGACGATGCCGATCAACCCCCTTCAACTTCTCAAACGACTCGAACCGGCGGTTCGCCCCGTGGCGTCGGGCCGGGTTGCGGCGGCCCGGCCGCCGTTCGAAGCGCGGGGGTTCGATCAGATGCTGGCGCTCGTCTCGGACGGTCGTGTGAGCAGCGGGCGGAAAGTGACGGTGGCCTTCGAAGCCGACCCGCCTCTGAATGAAGCTCAACTGGACCGCCTCGGCGCTGCGGCCGATCTGGCCGAATCATCCGGTGCATCGAGCGCCATGATGCTGATCGACGGGCGCGGGATCACCCTCGATGTGAACGAACGAACCTTGACCGATGAACTGACGCCGAC
>SKZB01000360.1 GCA_007127615.1 Phycisphaerales bacterium
ACCTCATCGACCGCGGCGTGAATCTCATCGCGGATGGCGGCGTGCTGGGCCTTGAGGTCGAGAAGCGGAACGTTCGGAGGTGTGCTCACGGTGCGAATCCTGATGAAATCTGGCGAGTCAGCGCTGCCGAATCCGGCGGACTTCAGGCGGCGACTTCGGAAGTCGTATGATACGGCTTTCCGGTCAACGCGGCCGGCCCCGGCCGGCCCCACCGGTCACTCCCCTTGACCTCCCGCCGCCCGGCCGGGGGGCGCTGCCGACGGGTTCAGACCGGCGCCGGGGCCCTTGCGACGCCACCGGAACCTGTTAGAATGAGCGATTCACTTGCAAGGAGACCGTTCGGTGTACGCGATTATCGAAGACAGCGGAACGCAGATCAAGGTCAGCGAAGGTGATGTCGTTGAACTGGATGTGCGCAAATACGACGAGAGCAAGCCGGAAATCACCTTTGACCGCGTTCTCGCGGCGGGTGATGGTCAGCAGGCCGCGAAGGTCGGTACCCCCTACCTCGACGGGGCTTCCGTGACCGGCGAGATCCTGGACGCGTTCAGGGGCCCGAAGGTTGACGTGATCAAGTACAAGCGTCGCAAGGGCTACCGCGTGAAGAAGGGTCACCGCCAGCCGCTGCTGCGGGTGAAGATCAACGCGATCAACGCCTGAGGAATCCCTGAAATTGAGGCATGCCGCACCGACGGTCCCGGATTCCCGGCGGCGATGTGAAGCATGAGTCTGACGGTCGTGACGGGGGATCTTGATGCCCCGCGGGCTCGCGATGACAGGCGTTAGACACGCGATTGATCGCCTCCAGACGCCCTTTTTCATTCGATGACATTCAAGACTGCGCTGGCCAGCTCTGCCATCTCCGGATGGAGTGACGGTCCATGCTCAGTGGGCCGATCCCGGTGCACGAAGCGACTGATCCCGAGTTTATCGGTCACGAACTGGCTGAGCGCGTAGTGCATCTGCAGGGTCAGCCGGTCATCACGCTGCGCGCCCTTGGTGGCGGTCAATCGGGCCGGCGTGAGCAGATCGGCAAATCCCTCCGTCCGGTCGGTCAGTTTCAGTGAGGCGTCCCGGACGTCGATCGTGACCTGATCGGAATCGAGTTGACCGCGCACCATCGCGAAGCCGGCCCCGCTGTAGATGCCGAGTTCGCCTTCGGAAATCAGAATGTACCGCACGCTCGTGTTGACCCCGGCCGCTTCGACGGGCGTGCTGCCCGGACGGGGCATCCAGAGAAACTCCAGGTGGACGATCTGGCCGCTTTCGACCTCGCCGCTGACCAGTTGTTCGAGGGGAACGTCGCTGAGGATGAACGTATGTTCCACATTCTCGCGCTGGGTGTAGATCCCGAAGCCGAGTCGGCTCTCGACTCGGACCGCATCCTCGCCGAACCCGCTCACCCGCACGGTTCCCTGAGGTCCGCCGAAGTCAAGGAAGCCGCGGCCGGCGCAACCGCCCAGAAGAAGAATCGGCAGCAGACCGAGAACGGCGGCCAGCGTCCGGGGGGCCATGGGCAGAATCACGACTCGGATTCCTCCCCGGTTGCAAGTGCGGGCAGTTGCTCCTCCTGCACGCCGTACGTCCCGCCACTCCGGTCGGCGGCACCGTCGTGGTCGATTCCGAGCAGGGACAGCGCATCTCGCTCGATGATGGCGCGGATCTGGGACCGCGGAACCGTCGGCAACTGGGTGCCGTGGCTGAAGCTGTTCACGGTGTACAACACCTCGATGGCCTTGGCGGGAACGTCGCGCGGATACCCCGAAGCGAAGAGCAGTTTCTCCAGGACACGAACGCCCGAAGCGCTCAGAAGCGCGTTGTAGAGCTGCCAGGGTCGGGTTGCAATGCCGGCAATGTCGGCGAACACGCGGTCATGCTTTTCGATCAGACCGAGCGTCTCGTCGATCCACGGCCAACCGAGTTGATTGATGACGATCGGGAGGGTTGGCAGCGTGCGGGCAACTTCATCCCACATCGACGGCCGGGCGAACTCCATCATCGCGCTGGAGGGATTGGGACTGCCGGTCATGACAAAGAGGGGCACCCCCATCTCCGCGCACTTCTCGTAGATCGGCATGGCGTCGGAGTGCGCGGGGTGAAAGCCCTGACAGGCCGGGGAGACGCTGATTCCGCTCAGCCCGAGTTCGAACGCCTTCTCGATCTGCTCCTCGGCATCGGGCGCCATGGGATCGATCCCCGCCACGCCGATACGACGGGCGGGATCGCGACTCACGAAGTCCGCGATGAATTCATTGGGAACTTCGGCCTTCAGTCGCTGGGAACGCCAGCCGAACACCACGGCGACATCGACGCAGTTCATCGCCTGCTCATGGGTCGCGGTGCTTCCGTCGAACTGACCCCAGTTTTCGGTCTGACGACGCCGTATGCGTTCTGCGATCTCGCTGCCAAGCTGATCCGGGCTGGACCAGACTTGCGTATGCAGATCAACAATCATGGAACGGATTCCTTCCGAGACGTGGATCGGCCGCGCGGCGCGGCCGAATCAGAATTCTTCACAGGGGATTGTATCGGCACGCGGGCGACTCGACCAAGTGAATCGACGCGGTTTTCCGAACCGGGCCACCGAGGGCCCATTCTCCGGGGTGCCCATCAGGTTAGTGAGGACTTGAACAACATCCACCGCACCGCAGAAATCCCGGCGCGAACATCGCCACGGATGAGGGGGAGCCGAGGTGCGGCCGGGCGCGTTGATCGAACCGGCCCTGACGAAGCTGGTACTCCGGATTTTCCCTGGTATGGGCGTACTGACGGTCGATCAGTCGCTGGGCATCGTTGATGCGCCGACCGGGATCGGGGTGCGTGGAGAGGATTTCCGGCGGCGCGGCGCCGCCGGCGGCATCGCGGAGAACCTCCAGCACCTGGACCATACCCTGCGGGTCGTAACCGGCCGCGACCATGTACCGCATGCCCAGCGCGTCGGCTTCGAGTTCCTGATCCCGGCCGAACTTGAGCAGAAAGCCGGACCCGAGACCGCCGATGACCGTCGGTGCGGCGCGGACCAGTTCCGAATCGGATCCGCCGGAAAGAATGCCGACACCGACCATCAATCCCTGCAGACCGACCGCCTGGCTGATGCGTTCATCCACGTGCTGACCGGTGACATGGCCGATCTCATGGCCGAGCACCGCGGCCACCTGCGCTTCGTTCGTGAATCGCTGGAGCAGACCGCGGCTCATGAAGACATTGCCGCCCGGAAGCGCAAAGGCATTGATCACCTCCGAGTCCAGCACGATAAAATCCCACTCGATCCCCGCAAACTCTTCCGCGACGTGCGGGGTGAGCTTCCGGCCGATCTCGTCGATGTAATTGCGCAGATCTGCGGACTCGACTTCCCCGCCGTACTCGTTGATCAGGCCTGGCTTGGCTTCCTGGCCCATGGCGGAGACCTGCGCGGAGGGAAGGAGGCGGAGCTGCGCGCGGCCCGTTTCGGGGTTGGTCTTGCACCCGCCCAGCAGCACGATCGCCGCACCGACCGCGAGCATGGTCATTCGAATCGACATGATTGATACCTCCATCGCTGAGCAGGACAGTTCTGGTCACTCACGGGAAGGGCCTTCCCATTCCCGCCGGTTCATCATATCCGGCCGCGGGCTATCATGACCAAGGATGACACCGACAACGCCAACACCTTCCACTTCCTCGTCAACCCCGGCCTGGACAGAGCAGGATTTGTCCGACAACCCCCACGAGCGGGCGGACAAGGCCGAACGCGTTCGATCGATGTTTGCCGCGATCGCGCGGTCCTACGATCTGAACAACCGGCTCCATTCCCTCGGTCGCGATCAGGCGTGGCGGCGTCGGGCGGTGAACCTCGCGGAGGTCAACCCCACGGACCACGTGCTGGACGTTGCGTGCGGCACGGGCGATCTGACCGAGGCGTTCGCCCGCGCCCGCGCCGAACGCGTCATCGGGCTCGACTTCACCGAACCGATGCTGGAGATCGCCCGTCGGAAGGCCGCGCGTGAGCCGTCCCCCGACCCGCTGAAGGCCATTGCGTACCGTCAGGGTGACGCGATGGATCTCCCCTTCGACGATGCGAGCTTCGACATCGTGTCGATCGCGTTTGGCATCCGCAATGTCAACGAGCCGGAACGCGCGCTGACGGAGTTCTTCCGCGTCCTGCGTCCGGGCGGACGGTTGATCGTCCTGGAGTTCAGTGAACCGAAGAACCGCATGATCCGCGCGCTCAACCGGTTCTACTGCCACCAGATCATGCCGCGTACCGCGAGTTGGATCGCGCGGGACCGCTCCGGTGCGTACCGGTACCTGCCCCGCTCGGTGGAAACCTTTCTCACCCGCGAGGCGATGACCGAACGCATGCAGCGGGCCGGTTTCCGTGAGATCGCCCAACATCCGATGACGTTCGGCGTTTGCGTCTGTTACCGCGGCATTGTGCCCCGGCCCGCAGCGTAAGCGCCCCGTGCCCACGCGCCGAATGTCCAAACGTTCGCACGATTGTGATGCGGGCGCATGCGCTCTACCATGATCGATCGCCATGGCCGCAAAGCCGAAAAAGTCGAAGTCCGGCCCGACCAACGAACCGGCGATCGAGAACCGCAAAGCCCGGCACAACTATCACATTCTTGAAACACTCGAGTGCGGCATGAAGTTGACCGGCACCGAGATCAAGTCCGTCCGGGCCGGCCAGGTCAGTCTTGCCGAGGGATACGTCCGCGCGACCGAGGACCCTCCCTCGCTGCGCCTCCACAATGTTCACATCAATGAGTACGCCCCGGCCGGGACCGCCAACCAGCACGAACCGACCCGCACCCGCACGCTGCTGGCGAACCGGCGGGAGATCCGCAAGCTGGTCATGTCGCTGCGTGAACAGGGGATGACGCTGGTGCCGCTGAAGGTGTACTTCGTGCGCGGTCGGGCGAAGCTGCTCATCGGCCTCGCCCGCGGCAAAGGGCACGCGGACAAGCGGCGCGACATCGCCAGCAAGACCGCTCAGCGGGAAATCGATCGGGCCATGTCCAAAGCCCGACGGTAGAGCGTATCCGGAATCGGGTGACCGGCGGAGCGCTCGCCCGGTTCAAGGCTCTTCGCCGCCGGAAGTTCACCGCTTGTGATCGGGGTGCAGCCGTTCTTTCTCTTCATCATGATCCCGCTTTTGCCGGCCGCCTTCGCGGCATACATGGCTTCATCGGCATGCGAGACCAGTTGCTCCGGCGTGGACGGCGTGCTGAGATGGGCGTGCGCCAAACCGATGGACATGCTGACCCGGGAACTCAGATCCGGCTCATCGTCAATCGCGCCGGTGAACGCATCGAGGATCCGGTGGGTCATCCCCGCCGCCTCCCCGGGATCAATGGTCGGCAGGAGGACGCAGAACTCATCACCGCCGTACCGCGCCGCGAAGTCCATCTTGCGACAGCTTTCGTCGACCAACCGGGCGGCCATTCGCAGCACAGCGTCACCACGCTGATGGCCGAGATCGTCGTTCACGGATTTGAAGCCGTCGAGATCGATCATCACGAACGCCAGTTGATTGCACTGCTGGCTGGCGTGGTCCGCCCAGACGCGTTCGAGCATCAGGTTGAGCCACCGCCGGTTGTACAGACCGGTCAGTTCATCGGTTCGCGCCATGATTTCCAACTGCTGGATCAGCGTCTCCAGTTGGCGGTTCTTGACGGCCGTTTCCGAAAGCGACTGGCTGAGATCATCGTGCAGGCGCTCGTTTTCATCACGAATGCGCTGGTGCGCAAGACACTTCTCCACCGCCAGGGGAATGGTTCGCAGGTCACTGCCGGTCGTCACCAGAAAGTCCGCCGCGCCGGCGCGGATCGCCTCAACGGCCAGCGGGGTATCGCTCGGCTCGCCGGTGAGGATCACGGGCAGATTCGGGCGCAGTCCGCGAATGTACGCCAGGGCGTCCAGACCCGATCCGTCCTCGAGCGTGGTCGCGCAGATCACGAGATCAATATGATCCAGCCGGCACTGGTGCAGCGCCCGCAACGAACCGGTCACCACACAGCAGACCGCGTCCCCGGCGGCCCCGGCGGCCCCGGTACATCGGCAGACACGGACGCGGCCGGGATCGACCCCGTCCGGCGCGAGTGCCGCGGCGGAGCAGCACGGGCGGTCGATCGCTTCGATCATCTCACGAAGCAGTTCCTCGTGATCTTCGATCAGAAGCAGACGCGGCCGTGAATTCGTCTGCCATGGTCGGGATGAGTGGGTTTCTGACGCATGCATGACGGTGGGTGCCTCGGGATGTGTCGACGGTCCGATACGCCTCGTCCGGAGGAGATCCGGAAGGGCGCCCGCTTGCCTCGCATGCCGCGTCATGGCGACCGGCTGATCGTCAAGCAGTCATCAGCCGGTTCACCGTCGAATACGTCTTCACAAATCGCAAACGGACAGAACGTGGAATCATCGGCCTTGTCAAAACCAGACCGCATAACCGGAAAGGGTCATCCGGATTCGCTCCGATGGCCGGCTCATGGACTCGGCAGCCGGATCGTTCGGCCGAGCTCTTCCTCACGACGTCCGAGAACGCAGTCCACAATAACTTCAGCGACCTGATCGGGCGTCAGTGTCTGCTCCGGCCCCAGATCATTCGCCGAGAACATCGATCTCAGCATCTCCGTCTCGACCGCACCCGGCGCGACCGAAAATGCACGAAGGTTGTGGCCGCCGCGCTCCGCCATGATGGCGCGGGTCAATCCTTCCAGTCCGCTCTTTGCCGCACCGTACACGCCGAGACCGGGGAAGGGATCCTTCGTCGACATCGACGAGACGTTCACCACGCATCCCCCCCCCTGCTCCACGAACACCGGCCAGAGTTCCCGGACCAGAAGGATCGGCCCCATCAGGTTGACGTCGAGCGTGATCCGAATCTGGTCCACGGAGATTGAATCAAGCGGCCGGAGTTCCGCCACGCCGGCATTGTTGATCAGGACGTCGATTCGGCCGAACGCTTCGCGGACGGAACGAACCAGAGCCGCGCCCGCCTCGGGATCCGTCACATCGGCCGGAAACGCGCGGGCCGCACCGGCATGTCCCGTCGCGCCGATGATCGCCTCCGCCGCCTGATTCAGAACCGATCGACGTCGACCGACCAGCGCCACCGTGTAACGCTCATGGGCAAGGCGCTCGGCGACGGCCCGGCCGATGCCGGTTCCCGCGCCGGTGACGATGGCAATACGTCGGTCGGACATGCGGGTACTCTATCCGTTCGTTCAAGCTTGTGCGGATTGGGGGCGGTTCGAGTTGCGGAACGCAGCGTGCTTCTGCAGGATGAAGGTGAATTCAGGGTCCCTCCGGGGACTCCGACGGACGGAAAGGAACTCGCCCCGATGGATGATCAGCAACTCCGAGATGAAGTTCGCATGCTGGGGGACATGCTCGGCCGCGTCCTGCGCGAGGTTGAGGGCGAGGCCACATTCCAACTCGTCGAGGAGATCCGGGAGCTCGCCAAGGAACGCCGGCGCGGTGATTCGTCGGCGGAGAAAAAGCTGATCGCCCGGATCGCTGAACTCGAGCCCGAACGCATGGCGCCGCTTTCCCGCGCGTTGAGTCAGTTCTTTGACCTCGCCAACCTCGCGGAGGATCGACACCGCGTGCGCGTGCTCCGTCACCGCGAACGGCAACAAGCGCCCGCGCCGCGAAGTGAATCCATTGCGGCGGCGGTGGCGGAACTCAAACACCGGGGCGTCCAGGCCGGTGACCTGCAGCACCATCTCGATCGCATGGACATCGAGCTGGTTTTCACGGCGCATCCGACCGAGTCGCGGCGGAAGTCGATCCGGGAAAAGGTGCGGGATCTGCGCGATCACCTTCACGAGCTGGACTCACCCGACCTGCTGCCGCGTGAAAGCAAACGTCTGATGCAACGCGCCTACGCCGACCTGCTGGCACTCTGGCAGACCGAACCGTTCCGGGAACGAAGACCGACCGTGCTGGAGGAGGTCGAGCGCGGCCTGTTTTTCATGGGCACCCTCTGGGAGGTGATTCCCACGCTCTACCGTGACCTCTTTGAATCACTCCGCGAGTGTTACCCCGACCATGCATGGCGGGTGCCGGTGATTCTGAGATTCGGGTCGTGGATCGGCGGTGATCGTGATGGAAATCCGTTTGTGACCGCCGAGATCACCCAGAACACGCTCCAACGTCTCCGCGGGGCCGCCCTGGACTGGCACCACCACGCGGCCGGCCGGGTGCGCCGAAGTCTCAGCGTCTCCTCGGCGCGCGCGCCGATCCTCTCTGAGTTCCTGGATCGACTGCGCGAAGCGTGCCGGCAGTGGCCGGAGGTCGAGTCCCTGCTCGAACCCATTTCGCCGCATGAGCCCTACCGACTCTGGTTGCGCCTGGTGCAGTGGCGCATCGAGCGCACCCAACAGCGCCAGCCATTCGCGCCCCTGCCGTCGGGGGGGTACAGCGATCAGCGCGAACTCCTCGACGATCTGCAGATCATGCGCGAGAGTCTGCACCGATCACCCGGTGGCGATGAAGTGGCGGTCATGCTGGATGACTGGATCTGCCAGGTGCGCGTGTTCGGCTTTCACCTCGCGCGCCTGGACGTGAGGCAGGAATCCTCGTGGTACCACGCGGTGCTGGATGAGATCTTTCGCGCCCGCAATCTTTGCCGGGATTACGGCGACCGCGATGAAGCGGGACGTTGCGATGTGCTGCGTGAAACGCTCGGCTTGAACGATCCGCTGAACGAAGATGCGTGGAGCGACCGGGCCGCGGAGACGCTGAACCTGTTCCGGTTGCTGGCCGACTCCTCTCGGATGAACGGTCCGGACTCCCTGGGCGGACACATCATCAGCATGACCCATCAGCCGAGTGATGTCCTGGCGGTGCTGTGGTTCTCCCACTGGGCGGCGAAGCAGGCCGAGTTGCCGGATGAGCGGCTGCCGATTCCCATCATCCCGCTCTTCGAGACGGTCGATGATCTCAAGCGGGCGCCGGATGTTCTGAACCGCATGTTGACCGACCACGCCTACCGGCAGCACGTCGCGCGGGACGGCGAACGCCAGACGGTCATGATCGGCTATTCCGACAGCACGAAGGACGGCGGATACCTCGCCGCCTGCTGGAACATCCAACGAGCGCAGGTGGATTTGAACAATGTGGCCGCAAGGCACGATGTGCGCCTGACCTTCTTCCACGGCCGGGGCGGATCGCTCGGACGCGGCGGTGGACCGGCCGCCCGCAGCATCCTGTCGCTCCCGCCCCGAACCGTGGACGGCGCCATTCGCATGACCGAACAGGGGGAAGTCCTCACGCAGCGCTACGACGATCCTCACGTCGCCTCGCGACACCTGGAGCAGGTGACCTGGGCGATGCTGCGGCTCAGCGCGATGGAGTCCGGCGCTGCGATGCCGGACTGGATCGACGGCATGAATGAGCTGGCCGAACGAGCCCACGCCCGGTACCGGGAACTGATCGATCATCCCGGTTTCCTGCGCTACTTTGAGTGCGCGACGCCGATCGAGGAGATTGAGCAGCTTCCGATCGGATCCCGTCCGTCCCGTCGCGGGGGCAAGCGTCGCGGGCTGGGGGATCTGCGCGCGATTCCGTGGGTGTTCTCGTGGACGCAGAACCGGCATCTGCTCCCCGCGTGGTTCGGCATGGGTGCCGCGCTCGACTCGTTCATCAACGCGCACGACCGGGGCGTGGAACGGTTGCGCGTCATGTACCGGGACTGGCAGTTTTTCACCGCGACCATTGATAACGCGGTGCTCGCGCTGACCAAGGCCGACATGGGTATCGCCGAGCACTACGCCGATCTCGTTCCCGAACCGGATTCGCGCGATGCCATCTGGTCGATGATCCGGGAAGAGCACGCGCTGTGTGTCGCCCGCCTGAAGGAGGTGCTGGAGGTCAAGCATCTGCTCGAAACCACGCCCTGGCTGCGCCGGTCGATCGAGGTTCGCAACCCGTACGTCGATCCGCTCAATCTGATTCAGATCGAACTCTTCCGCCGCCGCGCCGCGGAGCCGGCGGGCGAGGATGATCCGCTGCGCCCGCTGCTGCGGCAGAGTATTCAGGGGATTGCGGCCGGGCTTCGGACGACCGGGTGAGCCGGCCGGCTGTTGTCCCGGGTCCGGGCAACCGTTATCCTTCCGGTTCAGGAATCGAATCCCCGTCTGGCAGCCGGTGTCGTGGCCGATGCTTCGGGTCGAAGGGCTGGTTCGGCAGAGGCGCACACGGAAGGATACTCCGGCGGGATGGCGGATCGCAACGACTCATCACGAGGTTCACATAACAAGCGGACGTGGCGTTCCTACCGGCAGCGCCACCGCCAGCGCAGTCATGCCCAGGCGCACGCCGAAGCCCGGCAGGCCTCCATTCCGCCGGTCCTCGAACACCCGATGGTCCCGCAGGCCCCGCCGGACACCGTCGAGACCCAGGCCGATCTTCTCGCGCTGGTGGACTCGCTCCGGACGGCGGGACGCTTCGCGTACGACAGCGAGTTCATCGGCGAAGAGACCTACTATCCCCGATTCTGTGTGATTCAGGTCGCGACCACCGAGAAGGTGACGCTGATCGATGCCCTGGCGGAGATCGATCTGACGCCGTTCTGGGAACTCATTGCCGACGAAGGGGTACCGACGATCGTCCATGCCGGTCAGCAGGATCTGGAACCGGTGTATCGCATCCTCGATCGCACCCCCGGCGAGATCTTCGACACGCAGATCGCCGCGGCGTTTCTCGGCCTGAACTACCCGTGCGGCCTGAGCAAGTTGGTTGAATCCCTGCTCGACGCCGATCTCGGCCCGGGGCTCAAGTTCAGCCAGTGGGATGAGCGTCCGCTTTCCGACGTTCAGAAACACTACGCCGCCAACGACGTTCGGTATCTCCCTCTGCTGCACGAATCGATGGTCGAGCAACTGACGAAGATCGGGCGCCTGGAATGGGTCCGGGAGGAGAACGAGCAGTTCTCTCATCCCGCCACCTACCAGGTCACGCCCGCGGGGCAGCGTCTGCGGATGCGCGGTGCCGGCATGCTGGACACGTTGCGACGCGCGCGTCTGGAAGCGCTGGTGCAATGGCGTGATGGCGCGGCCAGGGAATTCGACGTGCCACCGCGTTCGCTCGTCAAGGACGCGCTGCTGCTTGAGCTGACCCGACTGAAGCCGATCACGCTGGAGGCGATACGCCGCGTGCGTGGTCTGCCGCGGCCGGTCAAGGGTCGCCTCGGCGAAGCGATTCTCCGGGCTCTCGAAGAAGCCCGGCCCGAAACAGGTCAAGCCGACGACGGCGCCCGTCGACTGACGCGACGTGAAATCGAAGCCACGCGTGAGCAGGCCGATGTCATCTGGCAACGCGTGCGCGCCAGGTGCGATGATGACAGGATCGATCCTGCCATCGTCACCAGCAAACGTGAGCTGACGCACCTGGTGCGCAGGTTCCGGGAACGCGGCGACTGGGGGGCGTGTGTCGCCGAGTCCCGCCTCGGCCGTGGCTGGCGCGGCGAACTGCTCGGAGACATTCTGCGCGATCATCCGCCCGCCGCGTGAGGCGGGCGGGTCTCATGCTGAGAACCGCGCCGGAAAGCGGATGGGAAGCTGCTCCGGGAACCGGCCCGGGGACCGGACCGGAAACCCTGATGGCTCCACCGGCGGAAAAGAACC
>SKZB01000209.1 GCA_007127615.1 Phycisphaerales bacterium
TCCTGCCGGCCATCCCCGGGGCCCGCAGGACCGGCATGACCGCACGATTTTCGAGCTTCCGGCGCGCTCAACCCGCCGGGGCCGAATCCCGAACAACCGACAAACCGCACTCCGTGCGGCTCGTCATCGCGGGCAGATAAACGATGCCGTCCCGCTCCGTCTCCAGCCGGAGTCCGTCGCGCGGGTTCACCGTCGCCACCCGGCCCTCGTACGTTCGGCCTTCGTGCTGCACCCGGATCGTTCGGCCCGTCAGACCCTCGCGCTCCGCGTACGCCTGCATGAGCGCCCCGGTCCCGAGCGACAGCGATGCCCCCAGAGCGCGAATGAGTTCGCACATCACTTCGATGCGCACCACCGGTACGCCGAGTTGCGTCAGACTGACCGCCCGGTCCTTCAGGTCATCCGGCCAGGCGGTCTGCGCCACGTTGAAACCAATGCCGAGCAGCCCGCGCGTATCGGTCTGTTCAATCAGAATGCCGGCCAGCTTTCGCCGATCGAAGAGAATGTCGTTCGGCCACTTGATCATGGCGCGCTGACCGAGGCATGATTCCGCGGCGCGGGCGACGCCGACCGCCGCGGCGAAGGCGAGCCGCTCCCCCGGCTCGCGCGGCAGAACCAGGGTCATGGCCACGCCGTCGCTGGCGGTATCGGCCCAGGCGCTGCCCAGCCGGCCCCGGCCGCGCGTCTGCCGGCCGGCGACGATGAGCGTGCCCGGCTCCGCGCGCTCGCGGCGCGCGACGTCCTGCGTGGAATCCGTCTCCGCAAAAACGCGAACGCGCCGAAAGGGCAAGCCGACCTCTTCAACCGTGCGCTCCAGGAGATCGGGCCAGCCGTTGATTTCGGGATTCCGGTTCACGCCTTCCTTCACGAAGTCGTTCTCGATTCAATGTCCAGGCCAAAGTCCAGCCACGATGCGGAGTGCGTCATCGCCCCGACGGAAATCCGCTCCACCCCCGTCTCGGCAACGTCGCGCACGGTGTCGAGCCCAATCCCGCCGGACGCTTCGAGTTGAATCGCCGAGCCGCGCTCGTTCCGCATGGTGACGGCATCGCGCATCATCTCCAGCGACATGTTGTCCAGCAGCACGTAATCGATCAATCCCCGCTCCACGCCCAGCACCTGCTCCAACTGCTCGAGGGTATCGCATTCCACCTCGACGAACTTCGCGCGGTCATGGCTTCGCGCCTGGCGGGCCGATTGCACGAGCCGACTGCGCAGATTCTCCAGCGGAATATGCGCGAGGTGATTGTCCTTGTAGAGCGCGGCGTCATAGAGCCCCATCCGGTGCAGCGTGCCCCCGCCGCATGCGACGGCGTACTTTTCGAGCGCGCGCCAGCCGGGCGTGGTCTTGCGCGTGTCACAGATCTCCGCTTTCGTGCCCGCCACCGCGTCCACGAAACGGCGGGTCTTGGTGGCGATGCCGCACAACCGGCCGAGCACATTGAGCACGGTCCGCTCTGCGGTCAGAATGCGCGCCAGCGGACCATCGATCACCGCGATCGTCTGGCCGGTGCTGATCCGGTCACCGTCGGCGGATTTGACCGAGAGCCCCTCGGTGATCCGGAAACGTTCGAGGATCTTCTCGACCAGCGCGATGCCGGCCAGGACGCCGGACTGACGCGCGACCAGCTTCGCGTGGCCGGTGCGATCGAGTTCAACGATACTCCTGGTCGTAATGTCGCCCCGCTCACCGAGATCTTCCTCGATCGCGAGATCGAGCAAGGTGGCGACACGACCGCTCTCAATCAGCGGTTGGATGATCGCGTTCAGATCCGGCATGGGTCTCGGTCGGCTTTCCTCGGACATCGGAGCCCAAGTATATCCCATGATGAAACGCGGCCGCCGAGGCCGACGAATCGATCGCGTCTGATCCGGCGGTTCTGTTCCGGCGCGTCGGTTCCGGCCCATCTGATCCGGTTCATCTGATCCGGTTCATCTGATTGGGCGCGTCGGTTATGATCCGCGTCTTCACACCTTCTGGTATTCAGGGTCGGCCCGTGAGAAGCGCACGCACCACCATGGCTCAGCTTTCATCTCCGCGGCGGAAGCTGCACCCGATCGAGGCGTCGCATCTGCACGCGCGGCGGGAGCGGGTCTTTCTTGTGCTCGCCGGACTTTTCCTCGGCTCGTTGACGATGCTCAATGTCCTCGGCGTGACGCGGTTCATCCACCTCGGGACGATCGAACGGCCGGAGACCACCGATCTCATCTTCGCCATTGCGGTCGGCGTGCTGCCGTACCCGATCACCTTCCTCTGCACCGATTTTATCAGTGAGCTCTACGGCCGGAAGCGGGCCAGTGCGGTCGTCTGGGTCGGTCTGCTTCTCAATATGTGGGTCATGTTCATTCTCTGGATCGGGGGAATCCTCCCCGGCTTCGAAGCGCTGGATGCGGCGGGCAACCTCGCGCGCGATGAAGCCGGCCGGCTGCCGGTCTTCTTTGAAGTGCGCACCCTCGCGTTCGGTGCGGTCACCGCCTCCATGGTCGCGTACCTTGCGGCCCAGATGTGTGATGTCTACATCTTCCACTTCTGGAAGTGGCTCACGAAGGGCAGACACCTCTGGCTGCGCAACTGCGGCTCGACCACCGTCAGCCAGTTCATCGACACCACGCTGGTGATCTACATCACCTACGCCGTGGGCGGCCTCGCCGGCATCATCGATCCCGAAGCCCCGCTGCACGGGCAGCTCTGGGTGCTGATCGCCACCGGCTACGCCTTCAAGTTCAGCGTGGCGGTGCTGGACACCATCCCGTTCTACCTCGGCGTGCCGATCTTCGCCCGCTACCTGCGGATTGACCCGACCCGGGAACACGAGGCGGATGTGGAGGAGACCACGCTCGGGGATTCCCGCGATGGTGATCCGGTGGTGTAGCACGAAGCGCGGCCGGTCGGGTATGCTGCCCAGTCGATGAGCCATTCGACCGATTCATTCCGCCCCCCCCACGCCCCACGCCCCCGCCAATACCGGCGGCTGAGTGCGACCCTGCTCACGGGTCTGGCCGGTCTGCTGCTCACAATCGGATGCGCGCGCCAGCAGTACTTTCCGGAACGGGCGGCCGATGCTTACCCGCACGAGCTGCA
>SKZB01000427.1 GCA_007127615.1 Phycisphaerales bacterium
GAGACGATCTCCTCGATTCTCAGCCAGAAAGGTTGCGATGTCGTCATCTGCGCCACGGGCGGCGAAACGATTATCGAGATTGAGCGGGAAAGTGAACCGTTCGATCTCGTGATCTCCGATATTCGCATGCCGGATCGCAACGGCTACGAAGTGTTCCGGGCGGCCAAGGCCAAGTGCGAAGAGACGCCCGTCATTCTCATGACCGGTTTCGGCTACGACCCGCATCACTCCATTGTGCGCTCCTCGCAGGAAGGGTTAAGCACGTTTCTCTTCAAGCCGTTCCAGGCAACGCAGCTCGTCGATGCCGTCGGTGCCGCACTGCACCCCAAAGAAGAGACGGAGTCGTCCGCCGAGCCCGGCCCGTCGAAAGACGCCCGAAACTGAACCGCGATTCAATTCTGACGCGGGGCCGCGGAATCGGCCTCACCGTCGGGGCGAGGATTGGCGCTTTTTTCGTTGGGAGATGCCCGCCCGGGACCGCGCTTCGCCGGGCTTCGGCTTTTCATTCTCAATGTCGCGCTTTGAGAACTTTCGCCCGTCACCGTAATCCGGCGCGTCCTTGATCTCGGCGATCCGGTCGCGGAGTTTCGCGGCCTTTTCGAATTCCAGCCCCGCCGCGGCTTCGAGCATCTCCGATTCGAGCATTTCCAGCAGTTCCTCGCGGTCGTACTCCTGCTCCGGCGCGGGACCGGCCACGGCCTTGAGGGCGGTGCGACGGGCCTTGAGCTCCAGCTCGATCCCCCGGCGGATGGCCTTCTTGATGGTCGTCGCGGTGATGCCGTACTTCTCGTTGTAGGCGACCTGCTTCACGCGCCGGCGCTCGGTTTCGTCGATCGCGGCCTGCATCTGCGGGGTGACGACATCCGCGTACATGATCGCCTTCGCATCGACGTTACGAGCGGCCCGGCCGATCGTCTGAATCAGACTCGTCTCGCTGCGCAGGAATCCCGTCTTGTCCGCGTCGACGATGCAGACCAGCGAAACTTCCGGCAGGTCCAATCCCTCACGCAACAGGTTCACCCCCACCAGCACGTCAAAGTCGCCCTGCCGCAGGTCGCGCAGAATCTCCAGTCGTTCGAGCGTGTCAATCTCGCTGTGCAGGTAACGGACCTTCAGGTCCTGGTCGTGCAGGTAGTTGGTCAGATCCTCCGCAAGTTTCTTGGTCAGAACCGTCACCAGCACGCGATCGCCACGCGCCACGCGCGCCTTGCACTGTTCAATGATGTCCGGGACCTGACCGCGGGCGGGTTTGATTTCGATGACCGGATCGAGCAGCCCGGTCGGACGGATGACCTGCTCGATGAACTCGCCGCCGGTCTTTTCCAGTTCCCACGGCCCCGGCGTCGCGCTGACGAAGACGAGCTGCGGCACCATCTCCTCGAACTCCTCGAACTTCAGCGGCCGGTTTTCCAGCGCGCTCGGCAACCGGAAACCGTGATCGACCAGCACCTGCTTTCGGGCGCGATCGCCGTTGTACATCGCCCGGACCTGGGGAATCGTCACGTGCGACTCATCGATGAACATCAGCCACTCGTTCGGATCGCATTCCGGGACGTGGCGAAAATAGTCGAGCAGCGAATACGGCCGGGCGCCGCGAGGACGGCCGTCCATGTGCGAGGCGTAGTTCTCGATTCCCGAGCAGTATCCCACTTCCTCGATCATTTCCAGATCGTACTTCGTCCGCGCGAGCAGCCGCTGCGCTTCGAGCAGCTTGCCCTCGTGCCTGAGTTCCAGCACGCGCTCATCGAGTTCCTCGCGAATGCTCTTCAGGCAGGCCTCGAGCTGATTCTCCGGCATGACGTAGTGCACGGCCGGGAAGATGAACACATGCGTTTCCTGCGCGAGCACCTCGCCCGTGACGGGGTTGATCAGTTCGATCCGGTCGATGTCATCGCCGAACATTTCCACGCGCACGGCAAACTGTTCGTAGGCCGGATGGATCTCGATCACCTCGCCGCGCACGCGGTACGTCCCGCGTTTGAAATCGATCTCGTTCCGCACGTACTGCATATCCGCGAGCGCAAGCAGCAATTCGCGGCGTTCGACGGTCGTCCCCTTGATCAGGGCCAGCACGCGCTCCTTGTACGCCGCCGGTGAGCCGAGGCCGTAGATGCACGAGACCGACGCCACCACGATGACATCGCGCCGGGAGAGCAGATTGCTCGTCGCGGCAAGGCGCAGGCGGTCCAGATCGTCGTTGCGCGAGGCATCCTTTTCAATGTAAATGTCCCGCTGGGGAATGTACGCTTCCGGCTGGTAGTAGTCGTAGTAGCTGACGAAGTAGCTCACCACGCTTTTCGGAAAGAGTTCCTTCATCTCCTCGTACAGCTGGGCCGCGAGCGTCTTGTTGTGGCTCAGGATCAGGGTCGGTTTCTGAACGCGTTCGATGACGTTCGCCATCGTGAAGGTCTTGCCCGTTCCGGTCGCGCCGAGCAGGGTCGAAAACCGCTCCCCTTCGCCGATCCGCTGCGAAAGCTGCTCGATGGCCGCCGGCTGATCACCGGTCGGCTGGTACTCGCTGACGATCTGGAAGGGTTGACCCTGCGGCATGCCGTCCATTGTAGGAGCCCGGCGGATGGCCATCCGCCGGGGCCGGCGACGGTCCGTTCCCGACGCCGGCTAATCGTCGAAGATCGCGCGTCGAATCAGCGTAATCGAAGCCACCATGGTGGCGATCAGCACCACGCCCGTCTGCGGCGCGATGGTGAATCCGAACGTGAGATCAACCGCCACCACCACGGCGGTCATCATGATCGCCGTGACGATGATGCCGATCACCGCCACGACGATGCCATCCATCCCCGCCTGCTCGTTGGCATTTTTCGAGAACACCGCACCGGCAATACCGCCGACCACTGCCGTCACGATCAGCAGGCCGATGAGAAGAAAAACGCTGATGATGCCCGTCGTCTGGCGGATCATCCCTTCGAGCAGAATCTGAAGCAATCCGAACACCCCGGCGAAGACCAGGCCGAGCGCGATCGCCTTCAGACTCTGAATCCTCGTGAGCTTCAGCAGCCCACGTGCCGGGGTCCAGTCATCGCGCCGAACTTCGCGGCGAAGTTCGTGAATCTCGAACTC
>SKZB01000377.1 GCA_007127615.1 Phycisphaerales bacterium
AATGATGAGGACGATCAGAATGGTCGCGACAAAGATATCTTCGAATTGCACGGCATTCGCCTCGTGGCTTCAGAAAACCGATGAAACGCCCGGTGGCGAGCTGATGATAGCGCATCGCGCTGCCGGTGGACGCTCTCCTTCACGAAGCAGGGAAGAGATCTGGCCCGATGGACGCCGTTCTCACGATAGAGGGACGCGGGCAGGGTCACGTCGGCCGGCGCGTTCGGGCGCGATCCCGCGTTCTTCAGCATCGTGAGATCGAAGAATACGGACCGTAAAAAAAAACCGCCGGTCCGGGACCGGCGTATCGGGCAAGTTCAGTTGTCGAAAGCGGATCCGTCGGTGGCGATCACTCCCGGGCGGCAAAGAGCAGCGCGAGTCGGGCGGAGAGGCGGACCGCTTCGAAGTAGATCCACGCCAGGGTGACGATCAGGGCGAATGCGCAGAACCACTCCAGGTTCTTCGGCGCACCGGACTTGATCTTCTCTTCGATGAGACCGAAGTCGAAGATCAGCCAGAACGAGGCGATGCCGAGGATAAACAGGTTGATGCCCAGGCCGATCCACGCCTGCGTGCCGCCGGCTTCGGCGGTGAAGATGCTGATGAGCGGCATCCGCACGCCGAAGAGCATCATCACCATGGACACCAGATAGATCAGAAAGACCGCGGCGGTGAGGGTGACGAGCGTGGCCCGGAGCTTTGCGGTCGGTTGAATGATCCGCGTGGTGTACAGACCGAGCATGGCAATCATGACGCAGATCGTGATCAGAAACGCCTGGAATGCCAGTCCGCCGGCGACGGCGACCTCGTAGTGGGCCAGTCCCATTTCCACCACGCCGGTGAACGCGCCGAGAAAGAACCCCTCAATGACCGCATAGACCGGCGCGAGGCCGACGGCCAGATGCGGCGCGCCGCAGAGCTTCCAGCCGATACCGATGCCGACCAGCAGCGCGGCCACCATGGCGACGAGCACGCCGACCCAGCCGATGGTGGGGGCCAGGACATAACCGATGGCGCCGGTGCCGACGGCGATGAGGGTCAGGATCGCCGTCTTGTTCACCACGCCCTGGAGCGAGACGGTCTGCGACCGGGTTCCGGCCATCTCGCCGTAGTACTGATTGAAAACATCATCACGGCTCAGAACCGGATTGGATGATTGCGAGAATTGCATGCACGGGCCTCCTGGAGATCAGCAGAAGATCTGGTGGATTGAAATCAACGGGTCAGTTACTCGGCGGATTCGGTCGGCAACAGTATATCGACCCCCGGGCGGGATTCGACACGGAATTTTTCTGCAGGAGCGCCCCGGCACCGCCGCCCGACGCAGACCGCGGCGGGGCGGGTGGACTGAGTCGGTGGTTGGCCGGGTGGCGGATGTCGATTCCCGGGCCGCGGGAAGATGGTGCGGCGTCTCGGATGACCCTCGGGTTCCCGATGGGTCGATTCGGCGTGAGCGGGCGGATCAGGCGGCGGCCGCCTTCGGCACGGGCTGGGCGAGTTGACGGGTCAGTTCGGTCGCCCAGACGATGGACTCCGCGTAGGCCTTGCAGACAGCGCCTTCCTCGGCCCGGCGGGAGGTGGCCAGTTCGCCGAAGCGCAACCAGTCGGCCTGCTCGAAAGCGAGAACGATTTCAAGTACGTCCGACAGCGGCGAGGGATCGCCGACCAGCGCCGCCGTCATATCCTCCGGCAGCGGCATACCCGCGATGAGGTCTTTCATCGGCCGATCCAGCAGCGCTTCCAGAATGGAGAACATGCCGAGCATGAACAGATCGCCCTTTCGGGCGGCCAGGCCGAGCTCATCGGCGATCAGTTCGCAGAACCGCGCCCGCACCAGTGAGTTCACCAGCAATTCCGACGGTTTGCGGCCGGCGATCGAACCGAGCGCGACGACCGAGGCCCACTTCCGCAGTTGCCGATCACCGAGCAGGACCATCCCGTGCTTGATCGATTCGATCTTGCTGCGAAAACCGAACGCGGCGGAGTTGAGGTACTTGAGCAGTTTGTACGAGAGCGTCAGATCCTGCCGAATGATTTCTTCGAGCTGATCGAGATTCATTTCCGGCTGGTTGAGTTGCTCGATCAGGCGCATGCAGCTCTGTTCGTTCTCGGGCAGGGCGCGCTGTTGAATCATCTCCGGCCGGCAGAAGAAGAAACCCTGGAAGAACACGTAGCCGAGTTTGCACGCCTGTTTGAAGTCATCGTGGGTTTCGACCTTCTCGGCCAGCAGTTGAAAGCCGAACTTCCTGGATTTCTCGGCGGCGGCGGCACGCTGTTCGTGATCGAGGCCGAGGAACTCGACCTTGAGAATGTCGATCACCGGGAGCAGACACTCAAACTTCTGCTCCAGCATGTAATCGTCCAGCGCGACCGTATAGCCCTTCTCCTTCGCTTTCTTGCAGGCCTGAATCAGTTCCCGATCCGGCTCGACGGTTTCGAGCAGTTCGAGCACGGTGAGTTCCGGCGGAAGGAAGCTGTAGGTTTCCTGAACCAGAATGTCCTTCGTGATATTGATGAAGCACCGTCGACGATCGGTGGTCGCCGACAGATCATGCACATGGATCGAGTCGCTGATCAGTGCCGTCGTGGCGAGATTGTCATCCATTCCGCAGAAGACGTTTTCCGGCCCCGAACGAAAGAGCAGTTCGTATCCGAACACATCGCGATCAGCGTCGAAGATCGGCTGGCGTGCCATGCATGCGTACATTGGATGAGTCCTCCCCAAGTGAGTCGATCGAGCCCCCTCAAGGCGGGCCGTGTGCGATACTCCGCTACAACGGCAGAATGACGGCGGGACATGAAAGAACACGGCGCCGGAGGCGAAAAATTTTCAGCAGTCCCGGTTTCCGGACTCGATTTTGTTTTTCGTTCCGTCGGTGTACGGAAGCCGATAGAATATGCCTCCCATGACTGAAGCTGGTTCCATCGGTTGGTCTTCGGCGCTTGCGGTCACCGCGTTGGCGGTGACGGTGTGCGCGGGGCAGGTGATCGGCCAGATGGCGGATGAATCCGGACTCAGCCGCGTGCAGGAGCGGGGGCAGGGGAGCATACAATTCCTGGATGTCCGGGTGGACCCC
>SKZB01000337.1 GCA_007127615.1 Phycisphaerales bacterium
CGGTCGCCGGCCGGCCCCTCACGGCCTCCGGTCGGGCCGGCCACAGATCGTTGACCCGAAGTTCGTTCCAAGTCTGCTCTCAAGGAAGTTGTCTCGTGCCCAATAGCGAATCGGCCAAAAAGCGTGTGCGTCAGACCGCCAAACGACGTTCTCTGAACCTCTGGCGGAAGCGTCGGATCAAGGATCAGACGAAGGTCTTCCTTCAGGCCGTGCAGCATCAGGATGTTGATGCGGCCGAGCAGGCGTACCGCAAGACCTGCGGTCTGCTCGACAAGGTGTCCAGCACGCCGACGCTGCACAAAAATACGGCATCGCGGCGTAAGAGCCGACTGGCCCGATATCTGAACGAACTCAAGAAAAAAATCGGCAGCGGTTCCTGAAGTCGGCTCTGACTTCGGTGAGACTTCGCGGCGCAGGAGACGCAGGGAGTCGTTCCGCACCGCGCTTCTCGACTCGCTTCGTCGCCGGACTTCGCGCTGCATGGCCCGCTCCCAACCCGCGACCAACGCTTCCGCACATCGGCCCCTGCTCACCTCGGGCTACTGGGCGCAGTCCAAGCGACCCCTGCACATCCTGATTTTTCTGATGCCCCTGGTCATTGCGTATGAGCTGGGGCTCTTCTTTGTGTTGCGATCAGAAGAAGGACTGATCACCAACAAGGCCCACGTCACGCTCATCGAGCTCTTCGACGCCTTCGGCATCCCCCCCTCGAGCGGATTCTTTCTCGGCGGGGTGCTGATCATCGTCACCCTTCTGCTCTGGCATCTGCTGAACCGTGACTCCTGGCGGATGGACGGTCGAACCGTCGCCATCATGACGCTCGAAACCGCCGCCCTCACCCTGCCCCTCATCGTCCTCGGCCAACTGATCAGCAAAACCGCGATCAGCGCCGGTGTGATCGCTTCGATCGGACCGACCGAGCAGCATCTGGCGGAGATGACCTTCCTGGCGCAGCTCACGGTGAGCATCGGGGCCGGGCTCTACGAAGAGCTGATGTTTCGGATGTTGCTGATCGCGATGCTTCACACGCTGCTGGTGGACCTCGGCAAGCTGTCGTTCAACCTCGGCGCCGGGATTGCGATCGTCATCTCCGCCGCTGCTTTCACGTGGTATCACCCCCTCGAGGGAGAAGCCGGGACCCTCTCACCGCAGCGCGTGGCGTTCTTCTTTCTGGCCGGCATCTACTTCGGAATCGTCTACGTGGCGCGGGGGTTCGGCATCGTCGTGGGCGTTCACGCCCTCTACGACATCGTCATGGTGTCGATGATGAACCTGGCGGAGGATGCCTGAGAACGCGCGGCGGGCGATGGTGGGGGGATCAGTCCTGCGGCAGCCGGCTGACCACCGCGGGCGTGTCACCCTCGCGAATCCAGGTACTCTGACCGCCCCGCGGTTCCATGGTCCACTGCAGATGATCCAGATACCGCCGAAGGGCGGTGGTGTCGAAGAGTTGGAGCCACTCCAGGCGGGCGGACTGGTTGAACTGCTGAATCATCTCGATGATCTGGTTCTTGGTGAGCATCGGTTCTGGAACTCCGCTTTCCTTGCGTCAATGTGAGCCAATTCCCTGGCGGTACTGGGTCCATCGGAACCTCCGGCGTTCGGGGCGCAACCGATAACTCGCGCGGACATAAGCGTTTACGGCCAACCGGATGCCTGCGCCCACCATCACCGGGGGGCTCGATCGAAATCCATACTGCATCTTGTATCCAGAGAATTGACCGCTACCGTCCGAAAAAAATTTCCCCGCCTCCCCGCACGATGGGCGCGGATGACGCGCGGTGATCGAAACTCTGCGGTGCACGGCAGCGAATGATTTGCGGAACCGGTCGGAGCATCGGCTCACCATGCCGGCCGTTGTCCGAGCCGTTCGGGGGGCCGGCGCTCGGAATGGATTGTTGATCATACAAAACCGGAGAATCGAAACGTATGTTTCAATCAAGTGTTCGGAGCGGCAGGGTCGTCCGCTGGACCGCCGGCATCGTTCTGGCGACGATGTCCGCCGCCGCCGGCCAGTCGACCGGGGCCGGGGTCGCAGGTGAGGTTGAACTCGATGAGCCGTCGTTGCGGGACGGACGGCTTCTCTTCCCGGAAAACGGCGCGATTCCGCGTTCGTTGACGAGGACGGAACGGGAGTACATTGATCAGCAGCCGTTGACTCTGCTGCGATCGGCGACTTCGCCGCCGATCGGGCCGGTTCGCACCGTTGCGGAGTACGAGCCGATGGAAGCGATCCTGATGAGCTACCGCGGGCCGGGCAGTTGGAAGGATGTTCTGGACGAGATGGCCTTCTACATCACCACGCAGGGTGATGCGGATGTTCACGTCGTGGTTCCGAACCAGGCGGGCGTGAACGAGGTCAACCAGTTCATGATCAACATTGCCGGGGCTGATCCGGAGCGGGTGCAGATTTTCGTCCGGCCGACCGACACGATCTGGGTGCGGGACTTCGGCCCCCGGTACGTCTTCGAGGGTGATGTCCGCGCGGTGATTGATCACACCTACAACCGTCCGCGTCCGCTCGATGATGCGTTGCCGAGTTACATCGCCAACCTGCTGAGTCAGCCGTACTACAAACTGCCCCTCGTACACGGCGGGGGCAACTACCACCTTGATGCGACCGGCGTTGGCTCTACAACCCGGCTCATCAACAATGAGAATCCGGATCTGAGTGAATCCGAGATCTTCGACATCTGGCAGACCTTCCAGAATCTGGCCACGATTTTCTACGATCCGTTTCCGACTTTCGTCGATGCGACGCAACACCTCGACATGTGGATGCAGGTCATTGCGGATGACAAGGTCGTCATCAGCGAGTGGCCGCTCGCCCCCAACTCCACGCAGGCCGGCATCTGCAACTTTTCGGCGGCGGATTTCGAATCGCGCGGATTCACGGTCTACCGCGTGCCTGCGCTCAATTCATTCGGCACACACTATAACTTCACGAATGTGGTCATGATCAACGACATCGTGCTCGTGCCGCAGTTCACGAACCCCACCGCGGCGCAATTCAACAGTGCCGCCCTGGCCGTCTGGGAACTGGCGCTGCCGGAGAAGACGATCATTCCCATC
>SKZB01000393.1 GCA_007127615.1 Phycisphaerales bacterium
AAGGCTGGAGACTGAGATTCTTCCAGACCAATTCGAAATGGCCAGTTAAACCATGCGTTGAGCGTCTCCAGCATACGAAATGGCCAGGTAAGCCATGCGTTGAGCGTCTCCAGCACAAATTCCACCGGCCCGGGGAAGATCGCCCGGGCGGTCTCGTTCATGGCGAGAATCGCCACGAAACCGGCCGCCATCGCGGCGACGGCGCTGCGGGCGTTGCCACGGTTGGTGAAGACGGCGGTCAGGAACACCCCCAGCAGACCGCTGTAGGCGAACGTCATGACCCCCAGGGCGAAATCGATCAGCGTTTCCCCCGTTCTTTCGAACTCCCGTTCGTACCAGAAGATACAGACGACCGCGAAGCCGGAGATCGCCAGCGCCCAGAAGATGGTCAGCGCGCGGGCGATCCGCCGTTCCGTCCGGTCACCCGGCGCGGCGTTGGCGTTCCGCCTTCTGCGCCACGGACGGATGAAGTCCGCGACACTGGTCGAACTCATCGCATTGAGACCCGAGTCCATCGTGCTCATTGCGGCGGCGAACAGCCCCGCCATCATTAATCCGCGCACCCCGGGGTGCATCTCCGTCAGGATGAAGTCGACGAAGACGCGCCCCGTCCTCTCGACTTCGAGCCCCGGGGCCGCTTCGCCCATCAGGTCGGGGCGTTCGTAAAAGACGAACAGCAGCAGTCCCATGACGAGAAAGATGAAGACGACCGGCAGCGTGAAGAGAGCGGAAAGCAGCACGGACCCGCTCGCCTGCCGCGCCGATCTGCAGCTCAGCATGCGCTGGGTGAGATCCTGATCCATGCCGAAGGCCGCGAGGTTGAAGAGCACCAACCCGGTCAGGATCGCCCAGAGCGAATACGGCCGGGAGAAATCGAGCCCGAGATCGACGATGAGCAGCTTGCTGCCCGCTTCTTCGGCGCGCAGGGCGGTGACGATTTCGCCCGCCCCGGCCGGGATCAGGCGCCAGATCAGTAACAGCGCGATCAGAATGCAGACCACGTACACGATGACCTGCATGAGATCGGTCCAGATCACCGCGCGGATGCCGCCGACGAGTGAGTAGAACGCCGCGACGACCGTGATGATCAGGATCGACAGAACGAGCTGATTCGGTTCGATGTCGCCGAACGCGACCAGCGAAAACGGGATCGCCACGATGAAGAGGCGGGCGCCGGAGGCGAAGACGCGGCCGATCATGAACATCGCCGAGGCGGTCTTCTGCGCGCCGGCGCCCATCTCGTGGCCGATCAGTTCGTACACGCTCGTCACGCCGTGCCGGTAGAACGCGGGCAGAAACCAGACGGCGACGATGACCGCGGCGATCATCGGCGCGAGGTTGGAGGCGAAGTACGTCAGGTTGCCGGCGTAGGACTGCTGCGGTCCGCCGACGAAGGTGGCGGCGGACTGCGCGGTCGCCAGAACCGAGATCGCCACCGCCCACATCGGCATGGAGCGGCCGGCCAGAAAGTATTCATCGCCATCATGCCCGCGCCGCCGACTCGCCCAGAGTCCGATCAGAACCACCAAAAGCACGTAGCCCGCCAGCACCGTCCAGTCGATCCACAGAAAGGTCGGCTCGGACCCGGCGGGCGAAGCGGGCGCGATCTGGGCGAAAAGCTGGATCACCCGCACTCAATCGGCCGGGAGCGGCGTGGCAACACAACTTCGCCGACGAATGTGTGCGGGAATCGCCCGATCCGAGCCGATAATCGCCCTGTGATGAGCGATGATTGCGTCCTTCTGATTGATGATGGCGGGCTCGCGGCCTTGGCGCTCGCCGCCATTCAGCCCACCGGCGCGCGGTTCGTCGTCATCGAGCCCAACGGCACGCATCCCGCCCGATCGCGCCGATCCGCCATGGTGCAGCGACATCTCGACCGACTGGATCTGGTGGCCCACGAGATTCTCCCGCCCCCACCCGCGCAGATCGCCGCTCCGGCCTACCGGCTGCTCGATGCGTACACGCTTCTGCTCGCGGCCGGCGCCGCGAGAACGCACGGAGTCTCGCGCATCCTCTGCCCCTTCCACGTCGGACACGATGTGGAGGCGATCGGCGAAGTCGTCCGACAGATCGATGCGTTGATGGATCTGATCCGCGATGGTGGATCGAACGAAGAGAACAACTCGGCCGAAGGTGATCTGCTGATCGACGTTCCGCTCGTCGATCTGACCGAGGCCGATGTCATCAAGCTGGCGGATGACTGCGATGCGCCGCTCGATGCCTTCTGGCCCTGTGAAGAGGGTGAGGCCGTCCCGTGCGGCCGGTGCAGCTCGTGCCGCACGTGGCGCGAAGCGTTCCGGGCAACCGGTCTGCCCTGGCCGTGGTCTCGCCGGGCGGCGCTTCATCCGCAGTCGAGCTGAGCTCGATCCGCTACGGGGCGGTCATCGCTCGCCAGATCAGGATGATCAGCGCGAGACCGAGCGCGAGAACCAGCCCCGCCCGCAACTGCCGGACGAGACGTCGTCTTCGCCGCTGGATCCGGTAGAACTCGGGCACGTCGAGTCGCATCGAGAATGCCAGCAGTTTCCCGGCCGCCACTTCCGCGGACATCGACTTCACCCCGCCCATGGTGCGATCGGCCCGTTCCAGATGCCGCTCGATCGCCTTCCGCGAACAGTCCATCGCGCGGGCAATCTCACGCATCGGCATGCGGTACACCCGGGCAAAGACCCACGCTTCCCGCGGCTGGGGCGGCAGGGACGCGAGCGTTTCGGTCACCTCCTCCGGAAGAACCGGATCGACCAGCCGCCCCGGACGAATCTCCCGGCTGCGCAGAACCGTCAGTCGGTCGAGATGGGCGCTGTCCAATCGGTCGAGATCCGGCCGGGCATCGATGACCACGGTGATCACCCCGGCCGCCAGGCGCGGGTTGCCGGTCAGCAGGGTCGCCAGTCGATAGACGCGTCGCTCGCAGGCCTGACGGTCCGCCATGACGAAAGTCTACTCCGACCGTGATCTCCGTGAGCCACCGCGTGACCCCAACCCGAGAACCCATCCCGTAACCCCATCCCGTTATCAGCGGTGAAGAATTCTCATGCGCTCCGCCGATACCATGAAGACCG
>SKZB01000495.1 GCA_007127615.1 Phycisphaerales bacterium
GGGCGCGGCGCTCGGTGCGGATCGACTCGGTGATCTCCGGCAACTGCTGCGGCGGTGGCGCGGCGGCAAGCTGTTGCTCCACATCCTCCAGTTCGGTGCGCGCCTGCGCCAGCTGCGCGGGAATCTCCGCCCGGCGCCGCACGCGGAGTTCACGCTCCGCTTCCAGATCAATCAATCGCTGGCGTGCTGCGTTCAGATCCGCCTCGGCCTGATCGCGCCGTTGTCGCAGCGTCTCGATCGTGGCGTCATCGGGAAGGGTGAGCTGCGTCGACATCGGCTGCGCGAGATCACGCTGGGCCTGTTCCCGTTCGCCCGGCGCGGCCAGCCGCAGTTGCTCGAAACGCTGCCCCTCCTCCTGCCACGTCCGGGCGGCGGTCAGCCACTCGATCGCCCGCTGATAGTTTCTGACGATCTGCTGGCGGTCGGCTTCCGGCAGGTCCTCACGGGCCGCCATCTCGTTCTGCTTCGTGCGGACCGAATCCACGGTGAGCTGGACGCCGCTGGTCTCCGGATCGTCGGCGAGCGGCGCTCCCGGAGGATTCGCAGTCACCGTGCCGGCAAGGATCGCGATCGACAGGAGCACCACCAGAACCCGGCCGCCGAAGCGGCGGGGGTCACGTATGAAACAACTGATCCAGTCACACATGCGAAAGTGCGTCCTCATCATGGTGGTCTCAACCGCCGTTCACACCGAGCAGTCGTCCGAGTTTCTCCACTTCGTTCGGCGAGACCCAGATGAAACACCCGAAGCGTTCTTCCGCCGAAACGCACTCGATCGCATCGATGTTGATCCCGGCCTTGGCGATCCGGTGAAGGGTTTCCGTCAGCACGCCGGGCGTGTCCGGCCCTTCGCGGTAGAACGTCATCCCTTCATCGATCTTCAACCCCGAATCGCGGAAGAACCGCCGGAATGCGGCGGGCGATGCCGGCACGCACGAAATCACCGGCTGATCAAGTCCCGGCGCGTACGCCCACATGCCGAGTAGGCTCACGCCCGCCTTATGAAGCTGCGTGGTGAAACCCGCCAACTCGCCCGGGCGATCGGGGAGCGTCAGGGAAAAGAACGTCATGCCGCGCCAGGGAGCTGACATCGCAAGATCTCCGGGATCAACGTGGGAGTGCCGGAAGTGTACCGCGCCGCGATCCGGGCGGATGGAGCAGACGGGACCCTTCCGGCAGGCGTCTCATCGGATTCAGACGGTCGCTTCCGTCGCTTCACGCCGCGCGCCGCAGAGGGCGATCGCAATCGCATCCGCCACATCCGGCGGGGTCGGCAGTTCGCTGAGATTGCACTGGCTCATCACCGCCAGCTGCATCTGCCTTTTCGTGGCGTGACCGTGGCCCGTAATGGCTTTCTTGACTTCGGTTGACGCCAGTTCCGAAATCTCGACCTCCTGCAACTGACCCGCCAGCAGGACCACGCCGCGCGCGTGACCCATCAGGATCGACGTGCGGGCGTGCCGGTAGTGCGAATAGAGCTGCTCGACCACCATGCGCTGCGGTTGGAGCTCCCGCAGGACGGTTGACAGGTCTTCGTGGAGCTGCGCAAGACGAAAAGCCATGTTCCGCTTGACGTTCAAACGGAAGACACCGGCTTCAACCAGGGTGGGCTCGTTCGCGCCTTCCGCCAGTTCGACGCAGCCGTAACCGGTGATCTGCAGGCCGGGATCGATACCAAGAATGCGCATGGAGTGCCTCGTCAAGAAGTAGGTGATTGCCGATCCTGGTGCGGTCAGTCCGCCAGGTCCCCGGCCTGCGGCCTGCACTTCCGCCCGACCATGGTATCGCTTTCGATCTCTCCGTCCCGCAGGCGCACGACGCGCTCGCAGCGCTCCGCCACCGAATCATCGTGCGTGACCATGATGATGGTCATGCCCGCCGCGTGGAGTTCATCGAAGAGCTTGAGAATGGCGGTGCCGGTCTTTGAATCCAGGTTGCCCGTCGGCTCATCCGCCATGATGATCGATGGGTCGTTGATCAACGCCCGGGCGATGGCGACGCGCTGCTGCTGACCGCCGGAGAGTTCCTTCGGCCGGTGGGTCAGCCGGTCACCCAGCCCGACCAGTTCGAGCTTTTCGATGGCCCGGCGGTTCCGTTCGGCCCTGGGGACGCCCTGGTAGAAGAGCGGTACCTGCACGTTCTCCACGATCGTCAGTTCGCTGATCAGGTTGAACGCCTGAAAGACGAATCCGATCTTCCTGCCGCGAACCTTGCTCAACTCGTCATCGGGCATGTTGGCGACATCCCGATCGTCGAGCAGATACGTGCCGCGTGTCGGCCGATCGAGACAGCCGAGCAGGTTCATGATCGTACTCTTGCCCGAGCCGGAGGCGCCCATGATCGCGATGTACTGACCCTGGGGAATATCGAGGTCGATTCCCTTCAGGGCTTCGACCAGCACGGAGCCGTCGGGCTTGTAGTACACCTTGCTGATGCCGCGCAACTTCGCCACGGTCGACTGATCGCGCGGGGTGCCGTTGGCACCGGTGGTGTCAATCGGCGCTGAGGATGGTGAAGACGTTGAAGAAGAGCTCGACATGGGATCTGTCCATGATAGGACCCCCGGACGATTACGTTGCAAAAGGCGTGATTTGAACCCGGTGCCGGTCGAACGGGATGAGAGAGGAACGGCGGTGTGGCGGAGTGAGGGACTCTTGCCGAGGTCGCCCGACACACCACCCTCCGTGCCTCCGTGCCCCCGTGCCTTCTTTGGAGCTTCTTCCATCGTGACTGACCCGGATCGCCGATTTGGCCGATTCGATACACTTCCCGCCATGATTGCCCCGGATCGTGAGACATTTCGTGCGCTCGCCCGAGAGGGCAACCTCATCGCGCTCACCCGGCGTCTGATGAGCGATCAGCTCACGCCCGTTCTGGCCTACCGCCGACTGGTCCTGCCCGATGAGCGCACCGCGCCGAGTTTTCTCTTCGAGTCGGTTGAAGGCGGTACATCCATCGGCCGGTATTCGTTTCTCGGCGCCCAACCGATCGTTGAGGTCATCGCGGCGGGGCACAGGGTCACCATCGAAGATCATCGTGACGGCTCCCGAA
>SKZB01000318.1 GCA_007127615.1 Phycisphaerales bacterium
TCGGCCAGACGATCTCCGACCGGTTCATGAACGTCGTGACCTATCGGCTTCAGGACATTGCCGCCATCGGTTCGTACCACGTCTTCAACCTGATGGGGATCAACATCGAGAAGTCAGGCAATATCCTGACGATCGTCATGCCGGATGGAGAGGAGCGCGGGCTCAACATTGCCGAGGCGTGTTCCGGCATGCGCATGCTGATGGCCTTCCTCGCCCTGGGGGTTGCCATGGCCTTCGTCGGGCTCAAACGTTTCTGGCAGCAGGCCATCCTCGTGATTCTGGCCGTCCCGACCGCCCTGTTCGTCAATGTGCTCCGGGTCGTGACGCTCGGTCTGTTGACACTGGTGGATGCAGACTTTGCGGCGGGCGACTTTCACACCTTCATCGGGCTCGTCTGGCTCGTGCCCGCGTTTCTGATTTATCTCGGTCTGATGTGGATTGTCACCCGGGTGGTCATTGACGAAGAGGAGAATACGGACGGTTCGAATGCATCGTCATCGCCCGGACCTTCCGTGGAGGGTCGCTCATGAGATTCGATCGACAGGCCATGCTTGCCTTTATCGTCGCGTGCATCGTGCTTGGGGTTTCGGGAATCGGGTTTCGATTCGCAATCGCCCATCTGAACGTTCATTTGCGGAAGATGCCCGTTGAATTGCGTGAACACTTCTCGCGCATTCCGCGGCACTTGGGGGAATGGCGCGCGCACGGGACCGATCGCGCTCTCGATGCGACGATCGAAGAAACCCTGGGGACGGATCAGTATCTGGACCGCACCTACGTTCGTGAGACCGAGGACAGGACGATCGCGATAAACCTGCATGTCGCGTACTACACGGGCATTATCGACGCCGTGCCGCACGTTCCCGATCGCTGCATGGTGGCGGGCGGGTTTGTCGCGCAGGGACAGCCGTTCTACGTTGACCTGCCCATGGAAATCGGCGGTTGGGAAGTCGATGCGGATCACACCCACCTGTCCTCGGGACAGCCCTACCCCGTGGTGACCTTCGCCGACCGTATCACCGGCCGGCCGAAGCAGGTCCGCATGCCGATCGGTGAGTTCCGAATGCGAACCACAGAGTTTTCGCTTCCCAGCCAGCCCGGCGCGAGAGTATTCGCGGGATTTTTCTTTATCGCCAACGGTCAGGTGACGGCGAGTCCTTATGCCATTCGAGCGCTGGCATTCGACCGAACGGACCGATACGCCTATTACTGCAAGATTCAATTCACGATGATCGGCGATTCGGACCTGGATGTCGCGAGCTTCTCCGAACACGTGGCCGATCTGGCGGAACAGGTGCTGCCCGAGATCATGCGCTGTCTGCCGGATTGGGCCGAGGTCGAGGCGAGACAAGAGTCAAGCACGTGACATGATGCCGGACGGGTGGTCCGGCTCCTATGAGGTACGACATGGCTGCACGAATCAATGTCAAGTTTCTTCTGATCCTCTTTATCGCCGTCAGCGCGGCCGCCGGACTGATTGGCGGTCTGTGGGTGATACAAGTGCGCGGCGACGCTTCGCGGCAGGCGCGAATGGGTGAGGAGATGTTGGCGGAGGGGGACTACTTCCGCGCCAGCGAGCACTTCGCGCGTGCCGTTCGCCGCGATCCGGCGAATCGCGAGTATCTGCAGAAGCTCGAGGACGCGACTCTGCGCGTCAGGCCGGAAACGGTCGAAATGGCGCAGGAACTGTACGGACGGTATCAGTTCGTGCTCACGCGCGAAGCCCAGCTCGATTCGGAAGACGCGGCAGCGCATTTGCGCTATCTGAAAGAACTCGATCGGAACGCGGAATTGCTGTCCATGCTCATGAGCGCGTCCCAGACGCGCGGTACGTGGCGTCAAGTCCGTGACGCGGCCTCGGACATGCTGCAGCGGGCCGACGCTGATCATCCGGACTACCCGCTCGGGTATTACTATCGGGCGAAAGCCACCAGTTATCTGCATCCCTTCCTGCGTCTTGAAGAGCTGGAAGAGGGTGAAGATGACTTTCAGGCGTTTCTGGAAGCCATGCCCGATCACGATCGGGGACGGGCCGCGTGGCTGAACTACCTTCAGTGGTACCTGGATCAATTGAATGTCATGAACGAGACGGCGCGTGCGGCGGAAGTCGAGGCGATGATTCCGCGTGAACTCGAAGAGGCGCTGGCGGCCGTCCCGGACGGACCGGCCGTGCGCCGGATCGTGCTCCAGCGTGAGCTTGAACGGTTGCCGCCTGATGTTGATCCGAGCCGGCTTTCGGATCTGCAGGACCAAGCCATGTCGCTGGCCGACATGATGGAAGGGAGCAACGATCCCGTGCTGATACGCCGGGTCGCGCAACTGCTGGGTCAGTTCAACGAAAGTTTCATGCTCAGCCGGGCCGCGGATCTTTACGCCGACTACATTGAACGAAATCCCGACGACATGCTTTTCCGGATCTATCTGTCGGAGGTGCTTTACCGTCAGGGCCACCACGCTGATGCACACGAATTGGGAATGTCGGTGCTCGAATCGGATGAATTGAGCGTCAGCTTCTTGTCGCAGTTGCATCGCGACGTGCTGCGCTACGCGGCGCAGATTCTCTTCGCGATGGCGTACGAACGCTTCGACACAGCATCGGACGCAGACGAACGTCAGAAGCTGCTGGCCCGGGCACGTGAGATGCGGGAGTCCATCGTTGAACACAGTTCCGATGTCGAAAATGATCCCCAGGTGATGCGGGCCGATGCCAAGTTGCACCTGGCGGAGAACCGAAATGAGGCGGCGCTCGACCTTCTGGAACGACTGATCCGTCGCGGGGGCAGCGATCTCGAACTGTTCCTGCTCTCGACCACGGCGCTGCGGCGAACCGGGCAGGTCGGCCTCGCGCTGGACCGGCTGAACTCGGCCATGGAGCAGACACCGTCGCCCAACGCGCAAATGTGGTTCGCCAAGGCGAGCATGGAACAGCAGGTCGGACAGATTGAGGCGGCGGCGGCATCGATCGAACGGTTTCTCGAGTTGAGTCCCAATTCCGCGGCCGGTCAGGAACTGGCGATGTCGATTGACGCCGCCATCCGAGGCGAA
>SKZB01000037.1 GCA_007127615.1 Phycisphaerales bacterium
ACGAAGGGTCGCTCAAAGATCGTGACCATCGCGAGTGAGCCGTCATCCGTGAGGTCCAGCCCGATGAGAAAGATGGCCGAAGGGCTGTCGGAGTAATCAAAGGAAAATGTGGAAAGCACCGCCCCTGATTCGGCATCAAGGAAGACGACGCGATTGATCTGCTCGCTTGCGCTTTGCGCGCCGGCGGCGATGACCGAACCATCACGCGAAACGGCGATGTTCGGGGAAAACGTACTTTCATAACCGGTGGGGAAGGTGTGCTGCCATGCGGGTGAATCGCTCGCAGAGGTAAAGCTGCTGACCCGGACCGGACCGCCAAACAGGCCGTCGCGGTCCAAAAGTGCCGCGCGATCGGCGTGACGGGCAGCCGCGACCGCCGGGAAGAGCGCGAGCCCGGAACTGCTTGGCGCGACGTAGAGCGGAGTACCATCGCCATCCAACTCGTGCACGATCATTCGATTGTTGTTGCCGATTGCCGTGCTCCAGGCATGATTCGGACTGATCCCGGCGGAGTTGCCGCGTGCGGGGCTGGTCTCATACTGCCAGCCGTTGATTGAGGCAGCACTCAATGGGATGGGCGGTGTCCGGCTGAGGCCGTGGGGATTCTCCACGGTAAGGACGCCATGGTCCAGGGCAATGGCCTGTTCCGCAACGGATTCGGGATGCGCCCGATCACCCGCGGTGGCGGGGGATGAACTCACGGCAAGGGTCGTGGTCAGTAACGTCAAAGTCGTGTGCATCTTCAGCTCCGTTTCTTCTACTTTCTTCGTTCTGCATGATGTGGATGATGTGGATAACGTGGGTCACTCGGCTTTCCGGCCCGAACGACTGATCAACATTACAGCCAGGACCGGCCAGACCTGACGCGTGTGGAGTCGGCCGCACCACCAGGGTATCGGACACCTTTCACGGTGGTTCGGTCGCGATCAGACGGCCGGACGGATGAATTGTGCCGCTAAAAGGACCCGGTGCAAATAATCTTCTAAAGATTTTCTAAAAACTGTTGCCATCCGCCGGAATGCGGTACACTGAAGTGTCATGGCACGCAGACATTCCGCCCAATCCTCCACGCCCGATGTTGACGGCCTTGCCGCCACACCTGCTGCGCAGGGCACGCAAGCCGCAACAGAAAGGTCCCGGCCCGCGCGGTTCACTTCGGAAGTCGAAGCGGTCGTCGGCAGGCTGCAACGAGTCCTGGGCGATCTTGCGGGTGAATTGACAAAGCAGTCACTGCGCCCGAACGCACTCGCCGAGGCGTTTGGTCTTGACCGATCCCTGGCGTGGAAACTCTCACGGTTGATTCAAGCCCCGGATGGGTTGACCGCCGCGAGGCACTTGCCGGGTAGGCCCGGACTCAATCTGATTCTCGAATCCCTCGCCCATGCCGGCGCCGACCGTGATCGCATTGCGCAAGCGCGTGAGTACGTTCATGAGATTGAGCTTCTGGTTCAGCGGCATGCGGGCAAGAAGTCTGAATTCAGGGCCATGCTCCGCGCTTACGAAACCGACTCTCGCGTTGATCCCAGGGAAATCATACGGCGGGATGCGTTCCGCACTTCCGCCGCGGCATGGGGCGTTCAGGCGCAAGCACAGATCGCGATCCATGCCATTCGCCGGTCTGAATCCGATCCGTCTACGTTCGATCTGCTGGCCGTCAACGGTCATGTCGGCATTCGCCGATTGCGCCCGGATGTTCCGTGGACGATCAACCGGCCAAGTCTTCGGGACCATCCGAATGACGAAAAGATCGGTCCGCAGCACCTGCCGCTCGTACCGTCGGCGGTTTCGGAAGGGGAAAACGGCATTCCCATATATGAAGCGTTCTGTTCTCATCCACGACCTGAACTTCGCGTTTTTCGACTGGCAAACGGAACGGCTGAAGTTCAACTCGCCGAAGGACCGGTTGGCCAGACGGCAGAGCAGACCGTGATCTTTGCCAAGAAGATTCTTCGTGCCGTTCGATGTTCGACCCCCGACAAACCGAATGTGATCAACAATGCCGCACACGTGGCGACACCGGCGGAATGGCTCGTCTCGGACTTTCTTGTCCACCAGTCGAGTTTCGACGGGATCGAACCCGATGCGGCAAGCCATGCAGAACTTGGCATGTGGCCGTGGTTCGCGGAAGACAACCGCCGCCCCCTTGAACGGCTTGCCCTGAAGCGACTGCAAACCGAACCACAGCTCCTTCGGATGGAGAGCTTGCCCCGGCACCACGAGATGATCCTGCATGCGATGGATCACGCCGGATGGAACCGTGAGGAATTTGTGCTCTATCGCCTCGTTCAGCGTTATCCGCTGCTCAGCACGGTGTCCGTCATCACACTTCCGGTACCGGGCGATCACCGCGCGGGTGAAGAATAAGCCTGCACGAGATGCCGTGCGTGCCGAGTCGACGTTGGAACGAACCGCCGGCGCACTGCACCCCGCGATCGCTTTGATGGTTCAGACCGCTATTCGGTTTCGGCCTTCGCGTGTCGACCGGTGACGACCTCTTCGAGAGCGTCAACAGGTCTTCGAGAGCGTCAACAGGATAGTAACGACCGGTGAGCGGGCGTCACGGTATTCGAGGCATCCGATCAGTTCTCATCGAAGAAGTCGGAGTCCAACCGTTTGACCTCGAACGTGCTCATCCTGGTGACGCCGAGCTCGAAGTCGATCATGTATTCTGCCAGTTGCTCGCCATCGATCAACACCACTTTCGTGTCGATGTTCGATGCATAGTCGCGTGCGGTATCGGCGAAGCGCGAGGTCGTGATGAAGACACCTTTCCTCGCGCGCACACCTTGAAGCGCGCCGACGAAGGCCTGGATGTCGGGCCGGCCGACCGCCTGATCGGTGTACCGCTTCGCCTGGATATAGATGGTGTCGAGGCCAAGCCGGTCCTCTTTGATGATGCCGTCGATGCCGCCATCGCCGCTCCGTCCGACGGCTCGGCCGGCATCCTTCAGCGTGCCTCCGTACCCCATCTTGACCAGAAGCTCAACCACCAGCCGCTCGAACATCGACGGCGTCATTTCCTTCA
>SKZB01000039.1 GCA_007127615.1 Phycisphaerales bacterium
CCCTGCAGATCCGCGGCCATGGCCTGAACGGACTTCTTGCAGACCTCGGGAAAGTGACGTTTCTCGTTGACCATCCCGCCGAGTTCGCCCCCCATGCCCAGCGCGCAGGTCTTGCAGGTATTGCGCGTGCGCAACGCCTTCCACATCCTGAAGAAACCGCCGGCCTGATGCGCTTTGCGCAGGGTGTACAGAATGGCCCGCCATCCCCCGCCGTGCTTCACCGGTTGCATGATTCGACCTCTACCATCGTGACTGTGTTTGAACGCAGGGGATCGAGAACGCCCTGCCGGAATTCGCCCGGCCGGAATTCCCTTGCCTGAACTCATGGTAACGTGGCCGCCCTTCCCGCGGCGATGCCGCGCCGCGACGTGCTGTTCCACTTCAAATCCACTCGCTACGCTGCACGCATGGCCGTCCGCCCGTCCATCGTTCCGGTTCCGATCGTTACCGGCTTCCTCGTGACGCTGATCATCGCATTCGTCCTGACGACGAGGACGGGACCGGACACCACCCCGCTGACCATCGAAGCGATCCTTGCCCTGCTTGATGGCTTGCCCTGGCCCCTCCTCTGGTTCACGGCGGCCTACGGCTACGGCGGCTGGGTGACGTCGAGACTCCGGGCTCTTTCGCCGTCCAGCCCAGCGAACGCGAAATTCGACCATCTCCTGGCGATGGCAATCGGCGTGGCGATTCTTCTTGTCCTGAGCAATCTCCTCGCGCGGCTGGGGGCATTTCAGCTCTTCGGAACGCTCTTCGCCTGGCTGCCCCTCTTGATCGGCATCGCGCTCGCCGCGCTTCGGGTCCGCCGGACCGCGGCGGGCGATCCGGCCCCCATCCCCGACTCGACGCCGCTCCATCCGCACCCCCCTCTCTTTTCACCGAGACACGCGCTGCTGCTCGCCGCCCCCGCACTGGCCGTACTTTTCGTCGCGTCCCTCTCCGCGCCGGGTCTGCTCTGGTCGACCGAGTTCGGCGGCTACGACGTCCTGAGTTACCACCTGCAATTGCCGGCGGAGTGGCTCGAACGCGGCCGGATGATGCCGCTGGAACACAACGTCTACAGTTTCTTTCCCGGTTTCATGGAGGCGGCGTACTACCACCTGGCGGTGCTGCGCGGCGATGCGGTCACCGCGGCCGTCGGCGCGCAGCTGCTTCACGCCGGCATGGCCCTTTTGGCGGCCGTGATGACCGGACGCGCCGCGCATGCCTTTCTGATCCGCCGCGCTTCGGACGAAGCGCGCCTGCACGCGGATCACACCGCCGTCATCGTCGCCGGCGTGCTGGTCATCGGCACACCGTGGGTCCTCGTGACCGGCTCGCTCGCCTACAACGAAATGCCCGTTCTCCTGATGCTGGCGACGGGACTTTTCCTCCTGGCCGGTCCGGTCCGGGAGCTGGACGCCTGGAAACTCGGCGCGGTCATCGGCCTCTTCACCGCGGTCGCCGTCGGCGCGAAGCTGACCGCCGTCGGGTTCGTGGCCGCCCCGCTCGGGGTGCTGCTGCTCTGGCAACTGCCCCGAACCCGAACCGCGTGGTTCAGGGCCGTCCTGTCCGGCTCCATCGTCGGCGTGATCGTGCTCGGCCCGTGGCTGATCGACAACGCGCAGCAGGCGGGCAACCCCGTCTTTCCCTTTGCGACCGAAGTTTTCGGTTCGGCGCACTGGTCGGAAGAGCAGGTGCGGATCTGGCGCGAAGCGCACCAGATCACCGCGCCGATCGGGGAACGGATGATGGCGGCCTGGAACGAGTTCGGCCGCTTCGGAATCGGCGGCCCGCCGACCGAGAACGAACCGTGGCGGCCGCAATGGCTCATCCTGCCCTGGCTCGCCCTGGCCGGTGGCATCTTCTTCGCGATCCGGGGCGGTTCCGCGCGCGCCGCGCAACTCGCCATCATCGTGGTGATCCAGTTGATCTTCTGGATCGGTCTCACCCACATCAAGTCCCGGTTCATGCTGCCGGCGGTCGTGCCGCTGGCGATCCTGAGCACCCTCGGCGCCGTAACGCTGATCGGCGCGGCAAGGCCGGCATTCCGAACCACGCATCGATGGGTCGGCTCCGTCCTGCTGCTGCTCTGGTGTCTTCCGGGCGTGTTGATCCTGACCGGCGAGTCGGGCGGCGCGCCGGCGGCGTACCTCGGAATGACGGACGTCCTCACGGGTGAAGCGCTGACCGATGTGCAGCGGAAGGATCTCGGACGTTCCGCGCTGCCTTCCATCTATATGAACCACCTCCTGCCGGACACTGCGCACGTTCTCCTCATCGGCCAGGCCGCGCCGTTCTATCTGCGCGGGTCCTTTACCTACACGACCGTCTGGGACCGCGGTCCCCTGGAAGAACAGGCGAGCACTTCGCCGGATGAACCCCATCGGTGGTTTCGCGGGCTGCGCGAGATGGGCTACACCCATGTGTACGTTGAGCCGACGATGCTTCGCGTCTGGCGGCGATCGGGCTGGCTGGCGGATTCCCTGGAGCCGGATAATCTGCTGGAAATTCTGGAGACGCATCTGGAGTTGACCCGGAGCTGGCCGGCCGGTTCCCGGCTCTACCGGATCGATTCATCGTGATCAGCGTTGATGCAAGGGACTGATGCAGAAGGCGCATGCGACAAGATCGATTCCTCACGGGAAGTACTCCCGCAAACGAAGCTGATCCAGCAATCGTGCAATCGCGCGCTCCAACGCCGAAATCTCTTCGTCGAGTTCACCTCGATCAACGCCCTCCAGCATCTCACGCAGTTCGCGCTGGGCCCGCTCGGCATCGGCGATCCGATCCGGCAACGGTCGCGAATCATCGGCCGCACGTTCAAACTGCTCGCGGATCGATCCGAGTTCGCTCCCGCTGATCGCCGGTTTCGCCGGCTCCGGGACCGCGCCGGGTTGGCCCGCCTCGGCCGGAGAGTCCTCGGGGCCGTCGCCGGACTCGCGATCCGCCGTCGGATCCTCGTTGACGATCCCCGGAAGTGCCCGGGAGTCGGGCGTCGTTGGGGATGGCTCACCGGCCCAGAGAAGCAGCAGCCCGAACG
>SKZB01000335.1 GCA_007127615.1 Phycisphaerales bacterium
GCGCGCGACGGTCATCCAATACAGATTGAACGTCAGTTGCGCATCGGCGTGGCACATCGGTCAGATGATCGTGCTTCCATCTCCCACGGCCGACTCGCTGCTCTCGCTGGCCGTGGCACCCTGCTCCTCACTTTGTCGCTCCGTCGCTTCGTCGCTCCGTCGCTTCCTCCCTCACAACTCATGCCTGATCGCCCACAGATCGGCAAACACCGGCGTAAACAGCGACTTCTTCAGAAACTCAACGCCGGGTGAGCCGCCCGTGCCCTGTTTGCTGCCGATGGTGCGCTCGACCAGTTTGACGTGCCGGTAGCGCCACTCCTGCTGGCCTTCATCGAAGTCGGTCATCAATTCGAAGAGAATCGCCAGGTCCGGGCGGGTCGTGTACATCTCCAGAAGCGACTTCTGCACGTGTTCGTTCGGCTGGTTCGGCCGGCGAACGTCGCGATTCTTCAGATCATCCGGGAGGTCCGCTCCGTGCTGTTCGAGAAACCCGTAGAAGTGATCGACCAGCGAGGGCTCATCCAGCCGTTTCTGCAGGGGTTCGTGTCCCGGCGTGCCGGGGCCGTGGTGGTACTTGAGGACTTCCTCGCGCTTGTAGCCGAGGACGAACTCGAACTCGCGGAACTGGGTCGACTGAAAACCGGAGGCGGTCTCCAGCCGGTCCCGGAAACTCCGGAACGACATCGGCGTCATCGTTTCCAGAACGTCGAGCTGCTCCACCAGCAGCTTCATGATCATGCGGCAACGCTTGAATGAATGCAGCGCGCCGTAAAGATCACCTTCGGAAAAATCGCGCTTGATCTTTTCGAACTCGTGCAGCAACTGCTTGAACCAGAGCTCGTACGCCTGGTGGATAATGATGAACAGCATCTCATCGTGTTCCGCCGGGCTGGACTTTGGCTCCTGAAGATTGAGCAGTTCCGGCAGCTTCAGATACGTCGTGTAGGTGAGTTGGCCGGTTGAAGTCGATTGGGACATGGGGGCAGTGCTTTCGGGGTGATTGGAGTGTCGCGGCTCAGTCAAGCAAGAGGCAGACACTCTTCGGTTCGGTGAAAAAGTGCAGGGCTTCCGCGCCGCCTTCGCGCCCCACGCCGGACTGTTTCATGCCGCCGAAGGGCACGCGCAGATCGCGCACCAGCCAGCAGTTGATCCAGATGATGCCGGCCTGCACGCGGTCCGCAAGATGGTGGGCTCGATTGAGATTGCTCGTCCAGATCGACGCCGCCAGCCCGTAGTCGGTCGCGTTGGCCAGATGAATGGCGTGGTCGGCGCTATCAAACGGCATCAGGGTCACGACCGGTCCGAAGATTTCCTCCCGGTTCGTCCGGCAGTTTTCGTCCAAACCGGAAATGACCGTGGGCTTGATGAAGTATCCGTCGCGGCAGCGGTCGTTCGGGGCGGGGGCGGCTTCTCCGCCGCAGAGAATCGTGCCGCCTTCGCGGCGCGCCACGTCGATGGCGCCGAGGACTTTCTGCTGATGATCGCGCGACACCACCGCGCCCTGCTGGGTGGACTCTTCCTGCGGATCGCCCTGCCGGAGCGACCGGACGCGCTCGACGAACGCGCCGGTGAACTTCTCGAAGATGGAACGTTCGATGAGGATGCGGGAACCGCACAGGCAGATCTGTCCCTGGTTGGCGAACGCGGCCCGGGCCGCGCCGGAGACGGCGGCTTCGAAGTCACTGTCGGCGAAGACGATCGTGGGGTTCTTGCCGCCCAGTTCGAGGGCCAGGCGCTTGAACATCGGCGCGGCGGTCCCGGCGATCTGCCGGCCCGTGGCGGTGCCGCCGGTAAAGGTGATCGTGGGAATCTGCCGGTGGGCGACGATGGCGGCCCCCGCCTCGGCGCCGCGGCCGTGGACGATGTTGAACACCCCCGGCGGAATGTCCGCTTCCCGGCTCAATGCCGCCAGATGGTGGGCCGTCACCGGCGTGACCTCCGAGGGTTTGGCGACGACGGTGTTCCCCGTCGCCAGGGCCGGCGCGATCTTCCACGTGAAGAGGTAGAGCGGCAGGTTCCACGGCGAGATCGTTCCCGCGACCCCGCGCGGCTGGCGCAGCGTGTAGCTCAACGCGCGGCTTGTACCCTGCTGATGCTCGTACGCCTCGGAGTGGTGGTGCAAGACGGCGTTGGCGAAGTAGCGCAGGTTCGACGCGGCGCGGGGGATATCCACCGCCCGGGCCAGTCCGATCGGCTTGCCCGTATCCACCGATTCGGCGCGGGCCAGCGCTTCGAGGTTCGCGTCGACCAGATCGGCGAGCCGGAGCAATCGCGCCGCGCGATCCGAGGGAGCCATCTTCGACCAGATCGGGAACGCGCGGTGGGCCGCTTCGACCGCGCGATCGACCTCCGCCGGCCCGCCCGCCGCGATCGAGCCGTAAACCTGACCCGTGGCCGGCTCAATGTTCTCCATCGACTGGTCGTTCGCGGAGGCGGTGAAGGCCCCGTCGATGAAGTGCAGAACGTCGCCCGATTCGACACGGGCGGGATCGGCCGCGGACGTGGGTTCGGTCTGGCTCATGAAAACTCCGCACCGGAAACGACCGGCGAAGGGGAACCTGGAATCCTCGACAGAGACGATCGGGTTGATGTCGATCGGAGTAGCATCGATCGGATCGGGCCGCACCGCATGGATTCCATCGGACGCGGCATTCTACCGGAAATCCGGAGAGGTTTTCGCCGTCGAGGGGACCACGGAATCGATGCCGAAGAATCGCTCGGCGTTGGCGTCCAGTTGCCGTTCAAACGCGCCCGGATCTTCTCCGCGAAGCTCCGCAATGAACCGACCGATATGGACCACGTACTTCGGCTCGTTCGGGCGCACGGTTCGCACCGGCTCGGGAGAGAGAAACGGCGCATCGGTTTCGACCATGATCCGGTCGCGCGGCACGAGCTTCGCCGCCGCGGCAACCTCCGGCGCATTCCGGAAGGTCACCACGCCCGTAAAGCTGATCCACCCGCCGAAGTCGAGCACTTTTTTCGCATCCTCTTCATCGCCGGTGAAGCAGTGGAAGAC
>SKZB01000292.1 GCA_007127615.1 Phycisphaerales bacterium
ATGTCATCGTGCTCTGTGTTCCGACCCCCCTCGGCCCGCACCGGGAGCCGGATCTGAGCTACGTCCTGGATTCCACCCGCATGGTGAAGCGGGTCATGCGGGGCGGCCAACTCGTGGTTCTTGAATCCACGACCTATCCCGGCACGACGCGGCAGGAGATGCTGCCGATTCTGGAAGAAAGCGGTCTCAAGTGCGGCCGTGATTTCTTCCTCGCCTACAGTCCGGAACGGGAGGATCCCGGATCCAAGAGCCACTCGACCCAGACCATTCCCAAGCTGGTCGGCGGGATCGATGAGGCCTCCACCGATCTGGCCATGGCGCTCTACTCTCGTGTCGTCACCGAGGCCCACCGGGTAGCGTCGGCGGAAATCGCCGAAGCCGCCAAACTGCTCGAGAACATCTTCCGTGCGGTCAACATCGCCCTCGCCAACGAGATGAAGACGATTCTCACGGAGATGGATATCGACGTCTGGGAAGTGATTCGCGCCGCTTCGACCAAGCCGTTCGGATTCATGCCGTTCTTCCCCGGCCCCGGGCTGGGCGGACACTGCATCCCGATCGATCCGTTCTACCTGACGTGGAAGGCGAAGGAAGTCGGCCGGCCGACCAAGTTCATCGAACTGGCGGGTGAGATCAACCAGCAGATGCCGAAGTACGTTATCTCCCGCGTGATGGAAGCCCTGAACGACGACCGCAAGGCGCTGCGTGGCTCCCGGATTCTAATCATCGGGATTGCGTACAAGCCGGACATCGACGACATCCGGGAAAGTCCGGCGGCGGAGATCATCGATCTTCTGACGGAAGCCGGCGCGATGGTTGCGTACCACGATCCGCACGTGCCCAGTTTTCCGCGGATGCGCAAGCACCAGATCGATCTGGACTCGATTGAACTGACGCCGGAGACGATCAAGGAGTTCGACGCGGTGCTGATCGTAACGAACCACCGGGCCGTCGATTACGAGATGATCGGTCAGTCCGCGGGACTGGTCGTCGATACCCGCAATGCCATGCAAGCCGTTCAGCCATCACGCGCCCGCATCGTCAAGGCGTGAGCGGTTTTTCGTCGGCCGCGGCCGGTCTTTTTTTGTCTTCACACCGGGTACGTGCAGCGCGTTTTTTCCGTCTCCCACACCGTGACGCGGACCAGTTCGCCGCCGGCTTCGGCAATCGGCGTCTTGAGCAGATCATGGCACCGCTTGGTGATGTGCTCCACCGACGGATTCAGATCGTGAAAGTCATCCACATCGACGTTCAGATTCGTGTGATCGAAACGCTCGACGATCCGCTCATCGACGATCTGCTCAAGTTGCGGCAGCGTGAGGGCGGGGGCATCGCCGTTTTCGGGAAGTTGCGTCGCCGCCGTCACTTCCAGCCGGTAGTTGTGCCCGTGCCCGCTGGGATTGTTGCACCGGCCGAAGATCCGATGATTTTCCTCTTCACTCAGCCCGCGGCAGTGCAACCGGTGGGCGGCCGCAAACTCGAACTGTTGGCTGATCAGCACGCGGTCGGTCGATTGATTCATCATGGATAATCCGTAGGTCGGGGTCAGGTGCCAGTGCACCCGCCAGAGCAGTTTCCCCAGCGGCGGCCGAATCGCTTCGACCATCCGCCGCAGCAGATGGGGCGGGGCGGCGCCGGCCGGCGCGCGAACCGCCTCCTCCAGCAGGGGCAGGATAAACTCCCGGACCGCTTCGTCGATCTCCCGGATACCGATGAGATACCCCGTCTGCGGGTCCGCTTCACCGCGGCAGTGGACGTCGATCGCGTAAAACACCGCCAGGGCATCAGTTGCGGGCCAGCCCGCAAACGTGTTCGAACGCGCCCCCCGGGCCGGGGCCCGACCGGGGGCCGTGAGCGGAATCGAGAAACGAACGGTGCGGGCCACTTCAATCACGCGGCAAATCATCCTATTGGGTGGGCGACGACCGGAAGGGAAGAGCCGGCCGCGTGCGTTCTGCAACGAAAAATATCGCTCATTGACTCAAGCCGATAAGCATAGGGTACCGATACCTATCGCGGCCGAAGGTCAGCCGTTCGCTCCACGGTGTTCGCTCAACCGGATCGGACTGCTTCACGGAGGTCGGCCTGAAGAGATTCACGAAGAATGGACCGCTCTTTTTTTACGCGAGAATCCGGATTGTCTCTGCCGTAAATATGATACATCGGCAATATGAACGATTTTCAAAATTGATCGGCTGCGGCCCTTGATTCCTCGTCCCCGGCCGCTATACTTTCCCCTGTCGATCAGCCATTGTTCGGCACCCAACCTTGCCCCCGGAAGGGCTCGGCATGAGGCTTGCCTCTGCCGGGCCTTTTTTTATGCGCGGGAGACTCTTCCGGCGAACGGCCCCTCCGGTGAGATACCGTTCGAATGTCCCGCAGCGGTCGACCGGCCAACAATGACGTATGGCAGGATTCACACTCCAGTTTGACCACCGTCGCCTGATCGCGTGCTGCGCATGGCGGTGCGCGGCCGGTCTGTTGTTCATCGCGCTGACCGCGTGCGCAACGGACCGGGATGAACCGGCTGAACTCACTTCGGAGATTTCATCGACGATCGAAGAAAGTGCGCCAGCCCCACAACCGGCGAACGCGGAAGAAGCTTCCGCCGCCGAACCTCCGCCGGCGCACCGGCAGGAGCCTTCGTCCGAAGCCGGCGCGCCTGACGCCACTGACCAAACTGCCGGCCACCATCGGGCCGATCATCGCGCGGAACCCGACCCGCCGCGGATCATTCGCCCGTTCGATGACGTTCTCGTCCTCCCCGAAAAGCAGCGCGTCGAGATCCGCGCGTGGGTCTGTCTCGACGTCGGCTTTCTCGAACAGATCGCCTGCTCACCCGGCACGCGCGAACATGAAGCCCTCGTCGTCATCCGCGCCGAAGCGAACCACATCCACGCGGCGCTTCTCCTGGCGGGCTTCGAGCCGGGCCGGCCGGGAAAGTGGATCTGGCGCGCCGAGCGGCGCGAGGTCGAGCTGATCCCCCCCATAGGCGATGCCGTCGA
>SKZB01000361.1 GCA_007127615.1 Phycisphaerales bacterium
GGACCTTCTGAGCCGGCCACCGTCAAAGTCAAAACGATCGCGGGCCAGGCCCAGGGGCCTGGCCCGCATTCTTTGATCAACACGGCGCATCAGGTTTCACTCGGAACCGTCTCGACACAACCAGGTTGGATGAAGAGCAGGGAGCACTGCACCTGCTCGTTGCTCAGGCCGAACGCGCTCCGGATCGCCAGACGGTACTCTGCCATCTGATCGCGGTAGACTTCCGCGCGGCCCCTGACCTGCTCGGCTTGAATCTGATCGGTCTTGAAATCGATGATCTCTGCGCGACTGACACGCCCATTCGACTCGTGCAGTACCAGTCGATCGATCACACCGCGCACCACTTCATCCCGCTCGTTCAGCCGCGCGTAGGGAAATTCGCGGAGGACCCGCCCGTCGGTCCCGGGGCGACGCTGAAACACGGCGCGGACCTGCGGCTCGCGCAACTGCCGGTGCAGCCAGTCGGCCTGATCCCGCAGGTGCCGTTGATCCTTCGTGCGGACGACGCCCCGGACGCTCTGAATCAACGCCTCGATTGTCGGCGGCTCATCATCGATCCATTCGATCGCCTCGAGCATGGCGTGGATCGCGGTCCCGCGTTCACGGGATTCACGCGCCGCGGCATCGATCCGGTCGTGCAGCGCGCTGCGGCCGGCCTTCTGCGCCGAAGCGGCACGACCCGATCGGCCGCGCGGAAACGTCGCCGCCGCTTTGACCACTGGCGGACGGGCGAGCAATGGTTTCTCTTCGCCCATCGCATCATCCGAAGCGGCCGGCGGAGCGACGCGCTCGTGCCAGTCCGCCTCGCCAAGGGTCCACGGATCCATCTCCGGTTCGCGCGGCCGATTGGATTCAAGCAGCGCCGCGTGGAGCAGGCCGGACATGTCTTTCGTGGGGATCGTCCTGGCACCCTCTCGGTCCGGATTCAAGACCAGATGCAGGGCATACCGGGCGCGGGTCATCGCGACGTACAGCAACGAAAGATTGTCGCGCACCTGCGCGAGCCGTTCCTTTTCGAGCAGTTCCGACGTCTCGGGAAAGAGTTCCGTCATCCCGCCGGAGACGTTGCGCACCAGACGCCGGACCGGACCGACCGCCCCGTCCCGTTCGATCAGCAGCTTGACGTTGTTCGTGCGCGTGAACCTCTGATCCAGGTCGGGCAGCACGACGATGTCAAACTGCAACCCCTTGGATTGATGAACGGTCATGACCTGCACGTTTGCCGCCGCGGGATCATCGAGCCGGGCCGCCTCGACGAATCGGATGAAGTCATCCGCGCGCAACGTCGCGCGCGGATCGTACTGCACGGCAAGGTCTTCGAGTTGAAGGAGCCGATTCCGCTCGCGAGCATCCACGTGGGGCGTGATCGCGCGAATCCACGTACGCAAGGTGGCGGCGTAGCCGTCCCGGACGAGAGAACGCCTCACCTCCTGCGCGGTTCGCTGCCGACTCCGGGACGATGCGTGATCGGTGAGCCCGACCACGCGGCCGAGCGGCGAACGCGCGACGTTGAACGCCGCGGCCGTATGACCGGGATGGTCCGCGAGCGTGAGCAGGTCAAGGATGACGTTGATCGGCGGCGCATCGGTCAGCGTGCCGCCGCCCACACCGCTCGCGGGCACGTTCTCCCCGCTCGGGCCGAGTCGGTAAAGCAGGTGATTGACCGCACGGTTCGAGCGGACAAGCACACCGATGGAGCGGCCGGGATGACGCTCGTAGAGTTCACCGATCAGCTTCGCCGCCGCGGTCAGGCGAACATCATTCTGATCTTCGTCGTTCACCTTTTCCGCACGGGGCGCAATCTGAATCTCGACGAATCCGGCGCGCTCCGCATGGTGGGCCCGATGCGTGCGGAACTTCTCATCCCAGAGGCGTGTCACCGCTTCCTCACCTTTGAGAACCGGATTGCCCTCGAGGTGGCGAAACGTCCGGTTCACCGCTTCGAGAATGGCCGGCGAGGAACGGTAGCTTTTGTCGAGATTCCCGTCTTTGATCCATTCTGCCGGCGGAGCGTCGGGGTAGAGATGTTGCGGCAGATCCTGTAAGACATCGGGGCACGCCGCGCGCCAACCGTAGATCGACTGCTTGACATCCCCGACGCAGAAGAACGATCGCTCGGGCGGGGCGTGGCTGATGAGCTCTTCGACGAACGGCTTCAGAATCTGCCACTGCCCGATGCTCGTGTCCTGCATTTCGTCGAGCAGCATGTGGTGCAGGGTCGCATCCAGCCGGTACCCGATCTCATCGAGCGAGCCGAGCGATTCGTGCGTCAGCAGCAGCGCCTGCAGATCGCTGAAGGTCATCGCCTTCATCCGGTGCTTGGCCTCGCGGTAACGCTGATCGAAGCGATCCATCAGCTCGTGCAGCGCAGCCGTCTGGCGCACGATGAGGTTCCAGATGGTGTGCTGCGCGTGCCGGATCAACCGCTCGTAAAGCGTCGGAAGATCATCCGGAATCAGAGCCCGGCGATACTTGAGCGGTTCCTCTCCCTGCAGGATCTTGGCCGCGAGTCCCTTGTCCAGAAACTGCATCCAATCGCGGGGGCGATTGCTTCGAGCCCTCTCCACGCGGGCGACATCATCCCTCAGCGCGTTCAGGATGGACCTCTTGTACTCCGCCTCTCCCAGTTGCAGTCGATCCTCGATTTCCCGTTCGAAACGGGCGATTTCGCCTTCCAACTCCTCACCGGACAGAACCGCGCGCAGCGGCATCCCCTCCCACGCTTCGGGCGGCGCGGTGCGGCAGATCTCGTAGAGCCCCGATACCGTGCTGTGAATCTGATCGGTCACCGAACGCGATGAGTTCTCATCACTCAGCGCGCGCAGCAGGTTCACCAGCGGCCGGGCGTCCCGCTCATCGAGCATCAGCCGAATCGCCTCCTCGCGCAACTGCAGATCCGTGACATCGTCGATGATCGTGGCGCCGGGATCGACTTCCAACTCGAAGGCGGAGCACCGCACCAGGCCGGCAAGAAAACTGTCGAGCGTGCGGA
>SKZB01000038.1 GCA_007127615.1 Phycisphaerales bacterium
CCACGGGTTGCGCATCGGTCGGCGGCGCCGCCCGCTGCTTCACCCGTGCCGACACTCCGGCGCCCGTGCATCTTCGATCCCCCGCCACGAACGTCGCCCCACCACATGCTTCGCCCATTTCCGGGGGCGGGACGAAGCATGGCACCCTTCAGACATTTTCCGTCCCTTCACCGCGGCCCCGACTTCAATTCATCGAGATCCTTGCGCTTGCGCTTCGAGAAGACCAGACGAATCGGCACCTCGCTGTAGGGCAACTCCTCCCGCAGACGGTTCATCAGATACCGTTCGTAGTTGCCTTCGAACAGACGCGGATCATTCACCACCATCACGATCGTCGGGGGATTGACCTCGACCTGCGCGACGTAGAACAATTTGGCCTTCGTGCCCAGTTTCGACGAGGGCCCGCGCTCGGTCAGGATGCGCTCGATCACCGAATTCAACCGCCCGGTGGTCTCGCGATGGTGGGCCTGCTCCTGGAGGTTGAACGCCATGGCGATCATGTCGTCGAGCCCTTCCCCCTTCTCGGCGCTGATAAAGACAATCGGCGCGTAGTCCAGGCCGCGCAGCTCGCGGGTGATGTAATCCAGATAGCCCTCGGGTGAGACCTTCTCTTCAACCAGATCCCACTTGTTGACGACGAGCATCGTCGGCTTGGCCTGTCTTTGCAGTTCCTGGGCGAGCTTCTGATCGACCTGGGAGATGTCCGCGGTCGCGTCAATCAACAAAGCCGCCACTTCCGAACGCCGGATCGCGCCCAGCATGCGCTTGTACGCATAAAACTCGATGTCATCGGCAAAACTCTTGCGCTTGCGCAAGCCGGCGGTGTCGATCGCGAGAATCGAGCGCCCTTCGATTTCGAAACGCACATCGATCGAATCGCGGGTCGTGCCGGCGATCTCCGAAACGATCACCCGCGGTTCACCCGCCAAAGCATTGATGAGGGTTGACTTGCCCGCGTTGCGCTTTCCGACGATCGCGAGCTTGAGTTCCGGATCGCCTTCGGCTTCGGCCTCCGGGCTTCGCTCGACGGCCTGCAGTCTCTCGTGCATCTGATCGAGCAGTTCACGCACGCCGTAACCGTTTTCCGCGGAAACGCAGATCGGCTCACCGAAACCAAATCCGGCGAGTTCCATGCCGTGAACGAGCCAGTTCTCGCCGTCGGTCTTGTTCGCCACAGTGAGCACCGCATCGGCGCGGCCGGCCCGGCGGATAATCTGCGCGATCTTCTCATCGAGCGTCGTCCGTCCGGTCTGGGCATCGCCGACGAAGAGAATCAGATCCGCGGCCTGGAGTGCCGTGGAGATCTGCCGCTCGATCTCGGGCGTGAGTTTCGTCAAGTCCGCGCCGACATCGTCGTAGCGTTTGCCTTCCGCGACGTAGACGCCGTACCCGCCGGTGTCGGCAAGCTCCGCCACGATCGGCGGGGTGCCGCGCGGCGTCTCCACGGGCGGATCGATTTCGATCAGCGTGGTCACCCGGTCGCGGGTCACGCCGGGCGTGGGATCGACGATCGACAACCGCTGCCGCGCCAGCCGATTCAGCAGACTCGATTTGCCGACATTCGGCCGTCCGACGATGGCGATTCGGGGGAGTCCGCCCCGGCGATCAGATGGAACGTGTTCGGGTGACATTGCTCCGATTGTACTTCGCAAAGCTGTCATGCACACCAAGCCGTTCATTACGCGGTGAATCCGACTCGCCGCCGCCGGCGAAATGGCAGGTAAGCGTCCGAATCATTCTTTTCCCCGGTTGATTCAAGGTCTGTCCCCCGCTTCAGCACGAACAAAGTCAACCCGGGTTAACAGGGAAAGAATCGTCCGGACGTGCGTGGGCTGGTATGTCATCCGTATCAGAGTGAGCTCGGATCCTGAGCTGCAACTGAGACATAGCAGGTCCGTTCTGCACCACCGCCTGCACCACCGATTGTGTTGTCTACCCCACCACCGGCACCCGTGTCATCGTGAGGCCGGTTCCCCATTTTCACTTACGAAGAGAGAGCATGACAATGAAGAAGACTTGCTGTTTCCTGAGCACCACCCTCACCGCCGCCCTTCTGGGGCTGTCCCCGATCGCAGCCGCGCAGTGTGGGGCCGATTCCGCCGCCGATACCGATGATTCGCGAACGGCAAAAAGCCCGGTGGCCCTCGCCGCCCTGAGCGACCGAAGCGACGGCCGGGATATCGTTGAGACCGCGATCGGGGCGGGTCAGTTCAACACGCTGGCGACAGCGCTCGAAGCGGCGGGACTGGTTGACGCCCTGCAGGGTGAAGGCCCCTTCACCGTGTTCGCGCCGACCGATGAGGCCTTTGCCAAGCTTCCCGAAGGCACGCTGGACGAACTGCTCAAACCGGAGAACCGCGACACACTTCGCTTGATTCTGACCTACCACGTCGTGTCAGGAAAGGTGAAGGCGGCGGATGTCGTCGGATTGAACGCGGCCGACACACTGAGCGGCCAGCGTGTGTCGATCGCGGTCAACGACGGAACCGTGCGCCTGAACGACCGCGCCCGCGTGACCCGCGTTGACGTCGAAGCGACGAACGGGGTGATTCACATCCTCGATTCGGTCTTGATGCCCAACACGAAGGACATTCTCGAAACCGCGGCCGATACCGGTGACTTCACCACGCTGGCGGGTGCGATTCGCGCCGCGGGGCTGGTTTCGACCCTGCAGGGTGACGGTCCGTTCACGGTGTTTGCGCCGACCGACGAAGCCTTCGCCAGGGTTCCGGCGGAGACGTTGAACTCGCTGATGCAGCCGGAGAATCGTGAACAGCTCATCGCGGTCCTGACCTACCACGTTGTTCCCGGTCGCGTGTACGCCGATCGGGCGAAAAGTGAGGGCCGCGCCGAGACCGTTCAGGGCAGCTTTCTCACCATTCGAGAGCGCTCCGGCGATGTGCGCATCAACAATGCAAAGCTCATCAAGGCCGACATGGACACGACCAACGGCGTGATTCACGTGATCGACACCGTTCTGATCCCCGA
>SKZB01000135.1 GCA_007127615.1 Phycisphaerales bacterium
CAGCGAAGACGGCCGTCAGTACACGTTTACCATCAGGCGTGATGCCCGCTGGTCGAACGGCGACCCCGTCACCGCGCACGACTTTCACTACAGCGCGTTCCGGGCGCTCCTGCCGGAGACCGCGTCGTACTACACCAGCATCTTCTACGTCGTTGAGGGCGCGCGCGACTTTCTGCAGTGGCGCGCGGATCGACTGGAACGATTCACGGCGGACACCGGTCCCGATGCCGATGCCGACGCGGCCGCGGCGCTCTGGCGGGAAACCAAATCCCGCTTTTGCGACACGGTCGGAATCGAGGTGCTCGATGATCACACGATTCGGTACACGCTCGATCGGCCCACCCCGTATGTCCTGGAACTGATGTGCCTGCCGATTTTCATGCCGGTGCACCGACCGACAGTCGAAGGATGGCGGCTCGATGAGAATCAGCAGCGACGGGTTCGAGGATCCGGATGGCATGCGATCGATCCGCCCCCCTTGGCCCGGCGTTCCCGCCTGGCGCTGAGCGCAACCACCGGCCGCATCCAGCCGACGCACGACTGGGCGAAGGTCGGCGCGCTCGTCTCCAACGGCCCGCTGGCGCTCGAACGGTGGCGCTTTCAGCGCGAGATGCGCCTGGAGATGAACCCGCACTACCACCGGCCGGAGATGGTTCGCAGCCGGTCGGTGCACATCAACGTGATCGATGACGCCAACACGGCGGTGCTGGCGTTCGCATCGGGGGTGGCGGACTGGCTGCCGGATGTCGGGGTCGGGTACCAGCCGGATATGCTCGCGCAGCGCGCGAAGTACGTCGAACGCCACGCCCCGCAGTTGGCGGCGCTCGAACGGGAGGGGCTTGAACCGCTCGATGCGATCTCGCATCTTCCGCCACCGCTTCGCGACGAAAGACGGGACCTGCACCAGTTTCCCGCGTTCGGCGTGGACTTTTACAGTTTCAACTGCCGGCCGGAGTTGCCCAACGGCCGCGCGAACCCCTTCGCCGAGGCCGCCGTCCGCCGCGCGTTCGTGCAGAGCGTGGACCGGGAGACCATCGTGCGGCAGGTGACGCGTCTCAACGAGCCGGTGCTGACTTCCCTCATTCCCCGCCGTGCCATTCCCGGCTACCGGAATCCCGAAGGACTCGGCTACGACCCCGCGCGGGCGCGACGTGAACTTGAGTCCGCCGGCTGGATTGACCGTCGTGGTGACGGGGTGCGGACCAACGAGGCGGGCGATGCGTTCCCCACCGTCGAAATCCTCTGGACGACGAACACGCCGCGTTACCGCTGGATCTCGCTCGAACTCAAGTCGCAGTGGGAGCGTGAACTGGGGGTGCGGGTCGAACTGCGCGGCGTAGACACACGCTTCTACCGCGAAGATCTGCGCACGGGGAACTTCATGATCGCGCGCGGCACATGGTACGGAGATTTCGGCGATCCCGTCACCTTCCTCAACCTCTGCCGCTCCGATGACGGGAACAACCATCGACGCTTTGCCAGTACTTACGTGGATGATCTGCTCGACCGCGCTGCGGCGGAGCGCGATCCCGAAGCGCGCTTCCGGATTTTGGAAAAGTGCGAAGCTCACCTTTTTCGGGAGGAAGTGCCGATGCTCGTCATCTGCCAGCTCACGCAGACGCAGATGTTCGATCCGGCGCGGGTGCGCGGGATCAGTCCCCACCCGCGCATGGTGCAGTATTTCTGGCAGGTCGAGGTGACCGGCGAATGACCGCGCTGATTTTCCGTCGCCTGATTCAGCTGCCGCTGATCCTGCTGGTCATTTACACCGTCACCTTCGTGCTCGCGTGGCTCGTACCCGGCGATCCGCTGCAGCAGGATGAAGCGCGTCAGCCGCCCGAGGAGATCGCCCGCGCCATGCGCGAGCAGTACGCCCTCGACAGCCCGGGGCGGTTCTACTGGGACTACCTCGGCAAGGCGAGCGGCGTGAGCTGGGTGATCGGCCGGCACGATCGCCCCTTCGATTTCGGGCCGAGTTTGCGGCACGAAAACTGGACCGTCAACGAGATTCTCCGCGCCGGCCTGCCCGTCTCGATCACACTCGGCTCCGCCGCGCTGGTGCTGGCGGTCATCATCGGCGTCGGCGCGGGCGTGATCGGAAGCGTTCGTCCCGGCGGCTGGCTCGATTTCGGCTCGCTGCTCATCGCGCTGATCGGGATCAGTCTGCCGACATTCGTCGTGGGCACCGCCCTGCTGATCGTCTTCGCGGTCTGGTGGCCGCTCGCGCCGATCGGCGGATGGGGTGGCTGGTCGCATCTGATCCTGCCCGCCCTCACCTTGTCGCTGCCCTTTGCCGCGTACATCGCGCGCTTGACGCGGTTCGGCATGATCGAACAACTCCAGGCGGACTACATCCGGACGGCCCGGGCGAAAGGGGTGCGCGAGTGGAAGGTCATCTTCAAGCATGCGCTCAAGAACGCGTGCCTGCCGGTTCTGAGTTATCTCGGCCCGGCCGCGGCCGCGGCGCTCACGGGATCTTTCGTCGTGGAAGTGGTCTTTGCCGTGCCGGGGATCGGTGTGCACTTCGTCGACTCGGTTCTCAGCAAGGATCTCACCCTGATGATGGGGATCGTGCTCGTGTACTCCACCATGCTCATACTGTTCAATCTTCTGGTGGATGTGCTCTACGCCTGGGTCGACCCGCGGATTGAGCCGGGGTAAAGGCCGGGCGCCGGGACCACGAGAACGGGTTGCGTGCCGGTGATTCCGCCGCGCGGGGCGGGCGGTCAGAAACGCATTCTCCTACAACAGCTTCAGCGAACGCAGATCCTCGCGCGGCTCGTCGAAGGAGCAGGAACCGAAGCTCGTGGCGAAGTCTTCACGCAGTTCGTCGATCTCTTCGGCGGAGAGGATGTGGCCGCGCCAGTTGATGCGGTCATCCTCAATCTTGAAAACGTCGATTGATTCGGTTTCCAGAATCTGCTGAATGACATCCACATCAAGTTCGTGCGCCATGGCCAGGCAGCCGGCGATAAACACATTCAG
>SKZB01000054.1 GCA_007127615.1 Phycisphaerales bacterium
CCGATCGCGTTCGGCGCGAGAGTGATCAATCCCGAGGATGAGCCCAAGTACCTCAACAGCCCCGAAACGGCGATCTTTCACAAGTCCCGGACGCTCTACGGCCTGCATCTGGCGAAGCGTTCGATCATCGATTCCGGCACGGCGATCGTGACCGAGGGATACACCGATGTGATCGCCTGTCACCAGGCGGGGCTGAAGAACGTCGTTGCCACGCTCGGCACCGCCCTGACCCGCGAGCACGCCCAGACTCTCGGCAAGCTCTGCCACACCGTCGTACTGCTCTTTGACGGCGATGAAGCCGGCCAGCGCGCCGCCGATCGCGGGATCGAAGTTTTCTTCCGCGAGCCGATCGACGTCAAAGTCTGCACCCTGCCGGACAACCTGGACCCGGACGATCTGCTGCGCCAGGAAGACGGCGCCGAGCGATTCAGCGGGGCGATTGCCGGTGCTCAGGATGCCATTCGCTACAAACTTCGCCGTTTCGATCGTGCTCTGCGCGATCAGACCGGACTTTCCGCGCGGCAGCGGGCGCTGGAAACGTTTCTCCGCGAGTTACATTCGCTCGGCTTGGACAGTGTGGATGGTGTGCGCCGACACCTGATCTTCGATCAACTGGCGGATCTGATGGGCGTGTCGGCGCGGGAAATCGAAAACGCCATGCCGCGAACACCGGTGCATGCCCGTACGCCGTCGGAAGCCGCCGAACGGACCGGCCGCACCACGTTCAATGAGGGCCGGTCCGACGAGGACGGTTCGCCCGCCCCCCTGCCGGCGGCCCCGGCCAATCTCAGCCGCGCCCGGCGTCAGGCGGAGCATGATCTTCTGGCGCTGCTGATCTTTGATCCCACGCTCGGACGCCAGTTGATTCAACCGGAAAACGACGGCCCGTGTCGGCTGACCGATCTGGTGACGGAAGAGGAGTTTGCCGATCCGGCCGCGCGACGGGTGGCCGGTGAAGTCTTCGAACGAATTGAATCGAATCGGGTTTTTACCGTCCAGGAACTGTTGGCCGCACTCGAGCACCCCTCGGCCCGTGAACTCGCCTCGACACTGTATTTTCGCGGTGAGTCGCATATCGACGGGCTGACGACGGTCACCGCGGCGGAGCTGTTTCAGGAGGCGGGGCGGGCACTGCTGCGGGCGATTGACCGTGAGGCCTACCACGCCGAGATGGACGAAAAGCGCCGCACGCCCGATGCGGCTTCAGATCCCGAAGTTCTCCAGCAACTGCTTGATCTTAGAAAGAAACAAGGTCACATGGCCGCGGCGATCGGAAGCGGCCTACGATCCTAGCTTGACGGAATCATCTGCATGGATGCAGCGACATCGTGTTTTGTGCCGTTTCCCGGATCACCCTGAGAGGGCTCGAGGTGGAAACGTGGATTCAAACAACCGAACGAATGCTGAAGAGAGAATCACATTATTACTGCCATGGAACAGACGCACGTCAAACATACACTGCACGATCTTCATCCCACGCTGCGCGAGCTGATTGAACTCAGCGCCGAGCGCAGGTGGATGTGTTATGAAGAATTGAACACGGCGATCCCCGATGAAATGGTCGATCCCGAGAAACTCGACGAACTGCTCGTTCTGATTGAGCAGTGCGGCATTGAGTTTCAGGAAGAAGCCGTCATTCGGCGACACGGCGGCGAGTTCTTTGCCGCCCCGCTGCAGACCAACCTGAAGTTCAAGCGCGATGATCCGCGCAAGGTCGGTAAAGCGCCGCGGCTCGATTTCGTCGAGGAGGAAGAGAGCGCCCCCGCCTCCGATGTCGATGAAGTTGATGACGACGACTCGACGGACCGCCGCAACAAGTCTGACGGGGACCACGACGAGTTGCAGGAAGAGTTGCTCGATGACGCCGACGCGCGGGCGGTCATCCAGGAAGCCATCGCCGAAAGCGGCTCGAAACGCATCGACGATCCGATCCGAATGTATCTCACGCAGATGGGCACGATCCCGCTGCTGACGCGCGAAGAAGAGATTCGCCTCGCCAAGAAAATCGAAACCACGCGCATGATCTTCCGGCGCCGCGTGCTCGAGTCCGACTACGCCGTCTCCCAGGCGATTGAGATTCTCCAGCAGGTTCACGACGGGAACCTGCCCTTCGACCGCACCATGCGCATATCGACGGCGGAGGAAAACGCGAAAGACAAGATCGCGATGCGGATCCCGGTCAATCTCATGACCATCCGCCGGCTGCTCGAACTCAACCGCGATGCGTGGGATCAGCTGGATGAGAACGATCTGACCGAGGCGCGCCGGGCGCGTCTGGATGCCGATATCGATCGCCGCCGCCGGAAGATGGCGACGCTCCTCGAGGAGTGCTGCCTTCGCACCAGCCGCATTCAGCCGCTGCTCCGCAAGCTCCAGTCGATCAACAAGAAAATCAAACTGCTTCAGCGCGATCTGGGCCGGTCGGAGAAGTATCCCAACCGCTACGACCCCGAAGATGTATTCGTCATGCAGGAGGAGCTCGACGGCCTGCGCTCGCTCGTGTTGGAAGATCCCGAAGACCTCGATCGGCGCGTTCGCAACATCGAAATCGTCTTCAACGATTACGAACAGGCCAAGCGGGATCTCTCCGGCGGCAACCTGCGCCTGGTCGTCTCCATCGCCAAGAAGTACCGCAACCGCGGCCTCCCCTTCCTCGACATCATTCAGGAAGGCAACACCGGCCTGATGCGCGCGGTGGACAAGTACGAATACAAACGCGGCTACAAATTCTCGACCTATGCGACCTGGTGGATTCGGCAGGCCATCACCCGCGCCATCGCCGACCATGCCCGCACCATCCGCGTGCCGGGCCACATGATCGAAACGATGAGCAAACTGCGCACGATTCAGAAGCACCTCCTGCAGGAACTCGGCCGCGAGCCCACCATCGAGGAGATCGCGCACAAGGCCAAGATGAGTGTCGACGAAACGCGGCGCGTGATGAAAATCTCCCGCCACCCGATCTCCCTCG
>SKZB01000179.1 GCA_007127615.1 Phycisphaerales bacterium
GCGGTACTCGCGGAGCACCTCGTGCTCCTGGCGTGCGTGCTCGATCGGCAGATTGATCGCGCCGGGAATTCGTTCCCGGTTGAATTCCGATGGGTTGCGCGCATCGACCCAGACGCCGCCCTGCCCCCGCCGTCCGAAGACGCCGCCGCGGCCTTCCACCGCGTCGATGGCCTCGGCGGGCGTCACCAGGGTCAGATCACGGTCACTCGTCTGGCTCTGGCAGGCCGCGAGCGTTCCGATCAGGAGGATCGGCAGGATCAACAGGACGGAACCGATTCGATCGATGAACTGCATACAGACTCCTCACATCCACACTTGGTCATGGACCAACGAGCGACCCGCTGCCGACCGCGCGGCGGGTCCGGGGGCGAATCCCGGCGGGATCAATGATAATCCGATCCGGCCCGCTTGCGCGAATCGTGTAGAATCGCAATCTGTTCGGGAGGCCGGCCTCGTCGGTATGCGTCGACATTGGGGGAATAGCTCTGCCTCCAATCGTGTTTTCCTAAGATCGGAATGGGATCGGATAGGGATCGGAGGCAGGACCGACCCCGTCCCGCCCCACGACGACGAATCCCGAATCATGCGCCCGACGAATCGAATCCGACGAAATGAGGTTTCACCGTTCATGCATTCCCGCCCCCGACACCTGTTTTCCGTTGCCCTCGGACTGTTCGTGGCGGTGATCCTCTCGGCCGAAGCCGCCGCCCAGTTCGGCTCACCGCAGTCGCGTCAACCGAGGGCGGAAGAGCTCGCCCGACCGACCGTCTTTCTGGATCGAGAGTCGATCGGCCCCGGTGAAACCGGACACGTCGTGATCCTGTTCGAGATCCGCGATTCCTGGCGCCTCTACTGGAAGAACCCCGGGGCCGGCGCGCTGCCGCCCGACTTTTCGCTCGAGGTACCCGATGGGTTTGAAACCGATGCGTTCATCTGGCCGCGTCCCCTTCTGATTGAGGGCCGCACCGGCGACATGTACTGCTACGAAGATCAGGTCGCCTTCCTTCTGCCTTTCACCGCGCCACCCGCGCTTACCGACGATTCCGCGACCATTCTTGTCGATATGTCCTGGGCCGTCTGCGATGAGAACATGTGTCTCTTCGGGCGTTCGAGCCCGGAATTGACCATTCGCACCACCAGTCGAATCACCGGCGAGGACGGGAATGACGGCCGCTCCGTTCTCGATGACGAAAAGAAGAAACTTATCGAGAAGCACGCGGCCCGCCGGCCGACGATGGTCCACCGCGGCGCGCTGGATACCGGCGCCCGCATCGAGATCGATGACCGGCAACTGATTCTCACCGGCCCTTCGCACGGCCGGACCGAAGGCAAGTTCTTCCCCTACGACTCGACCGGGGTGTCGTACGAGCTTCGTGAATTGAGCTTCGATCGTGAGGAAGAAAGATTTCGCGCGGTGATCGATCTGAAGATCAACGCCACCGATGTCTCCAGAGGTCTGCCCACGCTGGGTGGCATCGTCGTGCTGGGCGACGACCCGGCCGAGCCGAGCTACGAATATCACGTTCCTTTTCCCGCGACCCTGCTGCCGTCTTCGGACTGAACCGAGGCGAGGCGTTACGCGGCCACTTTGTACTCTAATTTTCTTTGACAGGAGATTTCACGATGAAGACCCAAATCAAACGACTGGCCACACTCGGCGCGGGCGTCGCGCTCGTCGGACTGGCCGGCGTGCTGACGACCGCCAGCGCCGACCATCACGGCGAGGGCGACGAGAAGGAGAAGAAAGTCGAACGCGCTGAGATCGGCAAGCCCGCCCCGATGTTCAAGCTGAAGGATGTCAACGGCAAGGAGTTCGATCTGAACGATTACAAGGGCCAGCTCATCGTTCTCGAATGGTTCAATCCGGAATGCCCCTTCGTACCGCCGGTTCACACCAGCAGCGAATATCGCCAACTGAGAAACTCCACCTGGGAAGCGGATGACGCGGCATGGTTCTCGATCAACTCCGGCGCGCCGGGTCTGCAGGGACACGGCCTGGAAAAGAACCGCAGCTTCCACGAACAGTGGGAAATGACCCACCCGCTTCTGATCGATGAACCGGGCGAGGTGGGCCGCATGTACGGCGCGCGCACCACGCCGCACATCTACATCATCGACAAGGAAGGCATCCTCCGCTACCACGGCGCGATCAACAACTATCCCCTCAACCGCGTACGCGGCGACGAGAAGATCAGCTACGTGCAGCGCGCCCTCGAGCAGGTGCGCAGCGGCGAGGAAGTCTCGCCCACCCACGTCCGTCCCTGGGGCTGCAGCGTGAAGTACTCCGACTCCTGATCGTACGCCGAAATGCCCGGAGTGATGGGCCGGTAAGTCAAAGACGCGGGTCCGACATGCGAGTGTCGGACCCGCGTTTCATTCAATGGGCGCACCGCTTGCCATCACTGCGACGTGATTCGCACGAACGCAATCAGAACCGTTGCACCAGGGTCACGTACGCACCGAAGTCATCCGCCGAGCGCGTCACGCCGAACGTCACCCCGCCTTCGAGCACGGTATCGTCGGTCAGTTCCCAGATGAGCCCGCCCCCGACCTGGCCGATCCACGGCTCACCGCTTTCGGTTTTGTTGATCGACTCGAACTCCGCGAACCAATCGAGTCCTTCGGTGATCCCGCGGCTGAAAACGAGCAGACTCGACCACTCAAAAACGTAGCCGTCGTCGTCACGGCTGCGAACCGCGGCGAATCCGGGTGTCCACTCGATTTCAAAACCGGCGAAGTCCTCGATGGCGAACGGCACCCGCACGCCACCTTCGATCTGCCGGCTGCCGAGACCGTGCCGATGGGTGGGCAGGCGCAGGAAGGGAAGCACCGCGAGCGCGGTTGTACCGTCGAGGTTTTGATCCCAGTCGTCGTTGCCCCAGAGGTTGTACTTGGCGCCGATGATCAGATCGCCGAAGCCGTCCCCGGTCTCGCGCGTTCCGGCATCGCGATCGCGCACCGATTCGCGGAC
>SKZB01000357.1 GCA_007127615.1 Phycisphaerales bacterium
CTGCTCATCGGCCTCGTCGCGCTCGGTATGTGGTGCGGGCTGCTGATCTTCCGCCACTTTCTATCCGGTGATGAATCGGCCCGGAAGTCGCGATCATCCGGCGCATGATTCACCATGATCCACCGAGATCCACCCTGACGCGCCTTGTCTCTCCATGGCCCTCCATATGCCCCCGGCTCCCCCCGCACCACCCGTGGATCCGGCGCTTCCGGAATCGATTCGTCATTGATGCGGACGCCGGATGAACCGCATTGAACGCGGGCAGTACGGCGGGCCACTGCGGCGAGAGGTCGCGAACCGCCGGCGTCCGGAGATTCGAAGGTCCGGCCGGGCCGCTTGGCATCGTGCCCGGAATTCGGGACACTGCCCGAATGAACGGCTACCTCTGGCCCGCCATTCCGGCCCTCGTCATTCTGGTTCTGCAGTTGATTTTCATCGGGGTCATTCTGTCCCGCCAGAAGCCGAACCCGGCCGCGACCCTGGCGTGGATCGTCGTTATTCTGGGCGTCCCGCTCGTGGGCTTTGCGCTGTACCTGCTCATCGGCGAGGTTCGTCTCGGCCGGCGGCGGATCGAACGCCACCGGGAGATCGTGCGCCGGATCGTCAGCCGCGCCACCCCGCCGCGCGATGTCCTCCGGATGATGCGGCCGGAGGTCCCCATGCAGTACCGGGCGATCGCCTCACTGGGAGAGAGCGTCAGCCACCACGTGGTCCAGGCGGGCAATGCCGTGGACTTCATCGATCAGGCGGATGAGATGGCCCGCCTCATGGTCAAGGACATCGACGCGGCGGAACACCACTGCCATCTGCTGTACTACATCTACCTGACCGACGCGATCGGGCAGCAGGTCGCCGATGCCCTGTCACGGGCGGCGCAGCGCGGCGTGTCGTGCCGGCTGCTGGTGGATGCGGTCGGATCGCGTTCGTTCCTGAAATCCGCGCTCAGCCGCGAATTGAAACGCGCGGGTGTGCAGGTCGTGGACGCGCTGCCCGCCAATCTGCTTCGTGTCGCCTTCTCGCGCGTCGATCTGCGCAATCACCGCAAGATTGCGATCATCGACGGCAAGATCGCCTACACCGGCAGCCACAACATCGCCTGTGAGGACTTCGCGCCGAAGAAGAAATACTCGCCGTGGCACGATATCTCCGTCCGCGTCCAGGGCCCGATCGTGCGCGACCTACAGATGATTTTCGTGGAAGACTGGTACCTCGACACCGATGAGTCACTGGAGGAGTTGCTCGATATCTCGCCCGGCGTGATCGAGGACGGCGTTTCGGCGCAGATCATGGGCAGCGGACCGAACGCGTACAACGAAGCGATGCGGCAACTGAAGCACGCGGCGTTTCACGCGGCGCGGGAGGAACTGCTGATCACCACGCCGTACTTCGTCCCGGATGAAGCGACCGCCACCGCCATCTGCAGCGCCGCACGCCGCGGGGTCGAAACGACGCTGATCGTCCCGGCCCGCAACGATTCGCGGCTGGTCGCCATCGCCAGCCGGAGTTACTACGACATGCTGCTCGAAGCCGGCGTGCGTCTGCACGAGTATCAGGACGGACTGCTGCACGCAAAAACCATGACCATCGATCGGGAACTGGCGCTCGTCAGCACCGCGAACCTCGATCGCCGCAGCTTCGAACTGAACTTTGAAGTCAGCGTGGCGATCTACGACTCCGACTGCGCGAGCCAGCTGCGGTACCTGCAGCGATCGTACCTGAGCCGCTCCAAACCGGTGCGGCTGAAGGGGTGGCGTCAGCGCGGCCTGCCGCGCCGTTTGTGGCAGAATGCGATCGGCATCCTCAGCCCGCTGCTTTAGGAAGGTACGGAGGTACTGAGGTACGGAGAGGCAGCGTGACGGCGCGAACCGGGCCACCACATCACCCCACCCTCACCCTCCACTCCGTCACTGTCCCTCCGTGCCTCCGTGCCTGTCTCAACGCCTCCGTGCCTTTCTCAACGCCTCCCTGCCTTTCCCGGCGCCTCGATACCTCAAGAATCAGCTTTTTCCGTGCAGAGCCGCGTCCCGACTGGTATTCTGGCGATTCGCCACTTTCCGGCTGATCGGCCCACCGTCGATTCCGGGCCGGAGGGAGGGACCAGCCGCATGAGTGATCGAATGACCAACCGCACCTCGCGCCACCCGACACACGATTCGACCGGCGAGATTGCGCAGCAACGCTTCCGTGAACTCGTCGAGAGCGTCGGCGTCAAGCGCTACGCCCAGTCGCTCGGCGTGACCACCCGGCAGATCAACCGCATTCTCTCCGGCGCCCAGCCGAATCCGGTCGAACGAATCATCCACTGCCTCGAAAGCGCAGAACCCGAGGTCGGCGACCGGGTGCTCGATTCGATCTGCCAGGAAATGGGCGGCCACTTCGTTCGCCACGAAGGGCTCGACGATGCCGTCGTCAATGCCGTCAAGGAGTGCGCCGAAGCGATCGCCGCGATCAGTGACGGCGAAGTCACCGATGACGATGCCCGCGAAGTCCGCGAGGCGATCAGCGCGCTGACCGGGATCATCATCGCGCGGCGAAACGAGAAGAAGAAGCAGAGACTCTCGTGCCGCAACGCCTCGGCGTCGTCGAACAACGATTCTCCGATTCGCCGCGGGAATCACCCCCCCGTCGACCGGATCAACCGCGGCTCCTCATGAACGACCGGGCGCCGAAGAACCACGATTCACGGCCGAACGGCACGGCGCCGGATGTCGTGGCGGGCGTTCCGGCGGGCGTCCAGGAAGGTGACGCGGCATCGATTCTCGCGGAATGGCCGGCGTCGTCGGCCGACCTCATCTACCTTGATCCGCCGTTCAATACCGGTCGCGCCCAGACGGGACGCGCCGGCCGGTATGCCGATCGGTGGGATTCGCCCGGGGCGTACCGCGCTGCGCTGCGGCCGGTGCTCACCGAGGCGCACCGCCTTCTCAAACCCACGGGGTCCATTCTGCTGCACTGCGAC
>SKZB01000130.1 GCA_007127615.1 Phycisphaerales bacterium
AACCGCAGACGCGAACGGCTCCGCCTGGCCATCACCATCCACCTCGGCGGACTTGATCCCTGATCCGCCTAATCCACCCACACAGATTCCAGAAGCGCCACGAAAGGAATGAACCATGTCAACGACACCACCCACGGGCGGGAGCGCCACTCACCAGAGTCGTTCCGGGTCCCCAGACGAAGTCGAGAAGGTCAAGAGTGATCTGAAGAACCTGAAGAATGAAGCTGCCGACGCGGCGCGTGCGGAAGCGGCGGAGATGCGTCAGGAGATGCACGATGCCGTGGAGGCGGGGAAGGAGACCTATCAAGGTGCAAAGAGCATGGTTCGCGACGGGTACGAGGGCACAAAGGAAGCCGCCAGTAATGCGACGAGTTCCCTGAGAGATGTCATCTCCGACCATCCTCTGGCTTCGGTGGGTATCGCCGCCGGCGCGGGTTTGCTCTTTGGCACCCTTCTCATCTGGCCGCTCCGGAGCTGAATGTGAAAGAGGTCACACAGCTTCTCGTTCGCGGGTTTGACCTGGCCGAAGCCGAGGGACGGGTGCTTCTCGCGGTCGGCCGCCGGGAGGCCCGCAGGGTCCGGGGCGCCGTCAACAACATCGCCGTGAGCGTCACGTGCCTCCTGATCTCGGTACCGCTATTCGTCGCCGGGTTCGGTCTGCTGACGATCGGACTCATGGGGTGGCTTGAGACAATGGTCATTCGACCACTGGCCGCGGGGCTCACCGGATTGGCGGTTCTCGCGTTCGCATTCGCCTGGCTCCTTGGTTTCAGCCTGACCCGTTCGAGGAATCGATCAATGAACCAATCCCACGAGATCGTTCGGTAGCTCAGGATCGCTGCGGACGTGTTCGCGTCGGGATTCAAGCGCCGCGAGTTGAACGACCCCGACGCGCGAAACACCGGACGCGTCGCCGTGCGCTTCAGGACGGATCGGATCGGCCGGCGGCGCGTCAACCCCCGGCTTTATCGAAGCCACATACTTCTTTAGCCCAGGAAAGGACTTTTGCCATGACCAATCAGAAACCCCGGAAACCGGAAGCGTCCCCAAAAAAGAACGACTCCCAGCAGCAGGGCCAGCCGGGGAAGAACAAGAAGGACCCGAGCAAGTCGGCTCAATCGGCCGGTTCGAAGCGCGCCAAGTGATCGCATCTCACCACCGCGCATCGGGTTGGAGCGTTTTTGAGAGAACAGGCGGGCGTGAGATTCGTCCGCCTGTCTTTAGCCGTCCGAGATTTGCCGGGAACGCGGTCATTCTTCGGGATCGCTCGAACCGAAGCCGGAAAGCCGTACGCTGCTTGACATAGGATGTTCCTGTTATATACTGTAGTTGTCATCGGTCTGGAGTTCGAATGTCGTCCGCGTTCCGTACGTGTTTCGCACGACAAACTCGGCTCCCGGCCGCCAGATTGACTTTCGGTCGATCAAAAGCAGGTCGATCAAAAGCAGGTCGATCAAAAGCAGGTCGATCGAAGGTAGATAGATGAAAAGTCGGTAGATCAAAATTCGATAGATGGGTATAGTCGGTGGACAGATAGTCGGAAGATAAATTGAAGGGCGCGTCGTTCCGCGACAGGCCCGTCAAAGCGTAGGCCGACCTGATACCGCACTCCCCGGAATCCAGAGATTCCGGAGTGCCGTATCAGGTCGGCTTTTTTTGTTTTTGCTTGTTTTTCGATGCCAGCGAAGCTGCTGCAACAGAACCGAATCACCAGGGAGGACGCTCATCATGCTCTGGACCATCGCCATCGTGCTCGTCGTTCTCTGGTTACTCGGGGTTCTGACCGCCAACATCTTCGGCGGGTTGATTTACCTGTTGCTGGTGCTCGCGTTGGTCATGGTCGTCATTCAACTCCTCCGGGGGCGAGGCGCGCACGCCGCGTAGCAAGCGGTGTGGGCCGGCGCGAGCCGTGCATCAGCCATCGAGTGCCAGATGGTCTCAAACAAAAGGATTCTGCCTTGACAAATCGAACTGACAAACCACAGACCGCAATCGACCATAGCGAACTGCTGAACAACAAGCGGCCGGACATCGATGCCCGGCTGATCCGTGACATCGTGCGGGCCGGGATCGATCATGAAATCAACGTGTGTTCGGTTGAGCCGCATGGCGCCAGAAACCCACGTTATCAGGCTGATCTGTGCTCAAGCACTGGCGATGCCGCCTGAATGGCATTGCCACTGCTCCGTGCACCGGCCGCCGGAGGGGACGGCCGGTGCACGGGGGGCCGGATCGGGCCCTACCCCGAACCCTCGAAAGGATGTTCTCATGGGACTTGTCTTACTCATCATCGTGATCCTCTTGCTCATCGGCGCGCTTCCCACTTGGGGATACAGCCGCAGTTGGGGCTACGCCCCGACCGGCATACTGGGACTCATTCTGCTGATTGTTGTCATTCTTCTGCTGATGGGTTATCTGCCGCGCGGGTTCTGATTGTCCGCCGCGACGAATGTGTCCGGGAGCCGTGTTCTCCGAGTCCGCCGAGAGGAAGGAACAGCCATGCATGCGTTTCATAATCCTGATGCAGTCAATGACCACCGTGATGATCGTGGACAGACCGGCCGGGAATCCCATACGTTCCGGGAGATCGCCACGATCCTCACGAATAGAGACGGAAGGCGAGTCAGCCCCGACCAGGTTGAGCAGATCTGCCGAATGGCCGAAGCAAAGCTCGCCCACGCCTTGCTGGAAGATCGCAACGTTTCCCCGCGAAGGCGAGCTGAATCCACGGCGGATCGGAGTGTACGGCTTCGTAACGTTCTTCACTCTCGTGACCACCACCGAAGGAGCGGTTCATGAGTCCCCTGCGCATCGTCGGAATCGTCATGATCATTATCGGCATCATCCTTTTCATCGTCGGACTGAACGCATCTGATTCCCTCGCCGATCGGATGAGCAATTTCTTCACCGGTCGGTTCACCGAGACCACGATGTGGTACATGATCGGCGGTATCGC
>SKZB01000487.1 GCA_007127615.1 Phycisphaerales bacterium
GGGACTTCCGCTCTCCCGGCCGCGGCCGGATCGATTTCGAAGCGATTCTCCGTCTGCTCAACCACGCCGGCTACGACGGGCCGCTCTCGGTCGAATGGGAGGACCCGATGATGGACCGCGAGCACGGCGCGACCGAAGCGGCGGCGCTGCTCCGCAAACTCCAGTTTCCCGTTTCGGCGCAGGCGTTTGATGCGGCCCTCGGGCAGTGAAAAGGATCGCGAACGGTGCCGGGGATGACCGAGCGTCGCCGCGCTGTTCATCGGCCGGTGGATCATCGCGAATCGATGGGTGCCCCCGCGGCGCCGAGGTTCTTCCGGTCATCGATGCAATACCGACCGATCGGTACCGCGTTCCGGAAGCTCAGTTGAACCGCATTGGCGCCGGAACCGCCCGGCACGCCGGCGCCTGTTCCCGGTAAGCCGCGGGAGTGCCCGCCGGCCGCGAATGATCGGCTTTGATCGATGGGCCGGGTACGCGACCGGCGTGTCATGGTCGCGCCGGATCAGTATCATGCCGGGGCTCCCCGCGCAGGACCGTGCTCCCGGCCCCACGAGGACCCGCCCATGACCGGACTGATGTCGCGACTGTCGTTCATGATGTTCCTGCAGTACGCCATCTGGGGCGCGTGGCTGCCGCTGCTTTACCTCTTCCTCTCGCGGCATCGTGAGTTCGGCGATGCGGAGATCGGTTACCTCTTCATGATCGGCGGCGTCGGGGCGGTCTTCGCCCCCTTCATCGCGGGGCAGATCGCGGACCGATACTTCAATACCGAAAGGTATCTCGCCCTCAGCCACATTGTCGGGGGGCTGCTGGTCTTTCAACTCTCGTGGATCGAATCGTACTGGATGTTTTTCGGGTTTTCGCTGCTCTATTCGCTGATCTACGCCCCGACGCTGGCGCTGACGAATTCAATCTCGTTCCATCACCTGCCCGACCGTGACCGGCAGTTCGGCCGGGTGCGCCTGTGGGGCACGCTCGGCTGGATCGCGGTCGGTATCGGCATCGGTCAGTGGCTGTTGCACTACCACACCCCCGGGGATGTCAGTGAATCGGAGCAACTGGCCGCGCAAGCGGCGGGCATCACGGATGCGTTTCGACTCAGCGCACTCCTGGGGATCGGGATGGGACTCTACTGCCTGACGTTGCCGAAGACGCCGCCGGCCCGGAAGAAGGGGAGCAACGCCGCGATCCAGGCGATCGGCGAGGCGCGAAGGCAGCCGCTCATCACGCTCTTTCTGATCGCCATTCCGATCTCGTGCATTCACCAGTTCTACTTTGTGCACACCGGGCCTTTTCTCGGTGAGTACCAGGCGGGTGCCGGAGCGATGGAGGACTGGGCGCGGTGGATCAACCGCATCTTCGGCGTGGGCGGCGGGGGACTGATGACCGTCGGCCAGATGTCGGAGATTCTTGTCCTCGGGCTGATTCCACTGGTCGCGAAGAAGCTTTCCCGGAAGAACCTGCTCACCATTGGCATCATCGCTTATGCCCTGCGCATGTTCCTCTTTGCCTACGTTGACGTGCTGCCGGTGCCGGCGATGATGACGCTGATTGCGGGCGTCGCCCTGCACGGATTGTGCTTCGGCTGTTTCGTGTTCGTCGCGTTCATGGTGGTGGATGAACAGACCACACCGGAAGTGCGCGCCAGCGCGCAGTCGCTGTTCGGCCTGGTCGTCTTCGGTGTCGGGATCATCGTGGGCAGCGTTTTCGCCGGGTATGTTGCAGAATGGGCGAGGATCGATTCGGAGACGATGGATTACACGCGATTGTTCAGCGTGCCGATGTGGATCGCGGCCGGATGTCTGCTCGCGATGCTGCTGTTCTACCCTGGCGGGAAAGTGCCGGTCGTCGAACCGGCCGGGTCGATCGAAGAGGATGTGACATGAAACGATTCCCGGGAACGAAGATGACGTTGACGATGCTGCTGCTGATCGGTTCCGGCGTGATGGTGAGCGCCGCGCCGGATCGGCCGCGCGACCCTTGGGTCTTCCGGTGCGTGCTTGATGGCAACCCGCGCATGGTGGTCATCGCGCTGCATGAACACCTCTGGCTGGCGTATGACGCAGAGTCATGCAGTTTGCGCCAGGTCTGGCGCGATGGCGTGAAGTTCGATGGAGCGGTCTATACCACCGTCCACGGCCCGCAACCGACGAGCAAGGGTGAGCCGGTATTCATCGGACCGAATGATGATGTGTGGACTGTCATGGAACTTGACGGTCGCGGTAATCCACCGCGTGGAGTCACCTCAGTTTCGCCGATCTGGAAGGGCTATGCCATTCGTGACGACCAAGTCACATTGCGATACAAACTACCATTGCCGATTGGCGGATACGCGACCGTTGAGGAGACCCCAGAGCTTGTGGTGGAGGATGACGGCAGCATGATCCTGGCAAGGCGATTCGCGGCTGATTTCCCCGACAATGATGTCAGCGTGCACATGCTCGCACAACGATACATCGGCGATGTCGAGAACTCCAACATGGAGTTGGTCTCCTTGAGCATGGTCAACGCCATTTTGCCGAGCAGCGATGGTGACGGAACCGTCATTGAAACAACGGTGCAGCTCAAATCGGGTGAGGGAATCGTGCGTCATCGTCTGAGGGATGCTTTCGCGGAAAAGAGAATTAGTGAGATGGCTCCATGAGAACATCGATATCGATATCGACCGCAACAGTCATGATGTGCCTGCTTCTAGCGATGCCGCATCATCATGCCGTTGGCGCACTTGGCACATTTGACACGCCGCCGCGCGAGCCGGGTATCGCGGTCCGTTTGTATGACATCGGCGAATCGATGAGCCGGTTGCATGAGCTTGTTCCGGGCCAGACGCCCAATGTCAACAAGGTCGTGGACGTGCTCGATCTGCACGGCAACCGCGGTGATTTCGCGCCGCTGAACGACTACTTCATCACCATCGCGAGTGGTTTTCTCTCCA
>SKZB01000379.1 GCA_007127615.1 Phycisphaerales bacterium
TACCCCGAACTGCGTGAAGTTCGGTCACTCTGGCGGCGGCAGATCATCTGGTTCAAAGCGTTTTGCTCCGGCGCCCGCGATCGCAGGTTGTGGCGGATCTTCGTTTTGAACGCGGGGATTCTATTGACCGGACTGGGGCTGGCGGGCGTGACCCTCTCACTGGCCATCGAATGGGCGATCGACGGCACGCCGCAGGGGCTGGCCGCGCTGATCGTTCTGGAGGTTCTGCTGGTGGCCCTGGTCGTGGCCGCGTTGTGTGTCATCTCGCTGACCTACGGCGCGAAGTTGATGCGGCCGCACCTTCGGCGCGTGGATGCGCACTGCCGGGAGGCGTGTCCGTACTGCGGTTACGGGCTGCGCGCGCAGATTCAGGAGGCCGACTGGCCGCTGCGCTGCCCCGAATGTGGCGGCCGGTCCGACCGCGCCTGGTTTGAAGAGCCGTTTCACGACCCGGCGGCGGATCCCAACCCGCCCCCGGCCGACTGAACCACGCCCGCGGACTCGAACCACTCTTCGCTTTCCCGGCGCCTCGCTACCATACGCCCATGATGACGCTTCCCCACCGTGTGCGAGTCACCGACGTCGGGCCGCGGGACGGTCTGCAGAATGAGTCCGGCATCGTGCCGCTGGAGGCGAAGGTGGCGTTCGTCAACCGGCTTGCCCGCACCGGGGTGGCGGAAGTCGAGGCGAGCAGTTTCGTCAGTCCCCGGTGGGTGCCGCAGTTGGGCGACGCCGAAGAGCTTTTTCGCCGGATCGAACGGCCGACCGGGGTGGTCTTCTCCGCGCTCGTGCCCAACGAGAAGGGGTTCGACCGCGCCATGAACCTCGGTGACGACCGGCCGGACAAGATCGCCATCTTCACCGCCGCCTCCGAATCGTTCAGTCAGCGCAACACCAACGCCACGATCGCCGGGACGATCGAAAGGTTCGCGCCGGTCGTCGAGGGCGCGAAGAAGGCCGGATTGCCCGTGCGCGTTTACATCAGCTGTGTCGTGGCGTGCCCCTACGAAGGGGCGATCGCCCCGGTCAAGGTGCGCGAAGTCATTGAGCGACTGATGCAGATCGGACTCGATCCCGATCGGGATGACTTCGATCTCGGCGAGACCATCGGCGTCGCGGCCCCGAACGATATCGAAACCCTCTACGACGAACTTGAGGATCTGATCGAACCGCGCCAGACCACCCTGCACCTGCACGACACGCGCGGCACGGCCCTGGCCTGCGCGTACGTCGCCATGCAGCTCGGTGTGGTGCGGTTTGATGCCGCCTGCGGCGGGTTGGGCGGATGCCCGTACGCGCCGGGGGCGGCCGGGAACCTCGCGACGGAGGACCTGGTCTATCTCTGCCGGCGGATGCACTGTGAAACCGGCGTTTCCCTCGACCGGCTCCTCGAAGCCGGGCGTCAGATCGCCGGTACGCTCGGCCGGTCGCTGCCGGGACGGGTCTTCGGCGCCGAGACCGGGGCCGGCAGGGATTCGGTTTCCGCGGCCACCGAGTCAACCGGTTCGGGCAGCTCGTAACGCGCCAGCACCTGCGTGCCGAGATGGTACGCTTCGCCGCGCCACTCGATCCCGACGACTTTGAGCTCGCGGCCCTCCAGAACGACCGCGCGGGGGCGGCCGGGAAAGCCGAAGCTGCCGGTATTGATGATCGTGCGTCCCCGGCGTGACCATACGCCGGGGCGGTGGGTGTGACCGATGATCGCGAACCGCGCTTCCGGCGCATGCTGCGCGACGAATTCGTCCGCGAGACGCGGGACGATTTGCCAGTACCAGAGAACCTTCGCCACCGCCCACGGCCGGATGATCATGTTGAACATCGTGGACCGGCTCGCTTCGCGCTTCAGCTCGTGCAGATGCTTCCACTCCTCGTGCGAGGCGTGTTGCGCCAGTTGCAGACGGGCTTCGAGCGTTTCACGATCGTCATCCTCAAGTTGCTCCAGTCCGTTTCGGTACGCGCGGCGGATGCGGCCGGCGGCGGGGCTCCACGGCGCGACGGCCGGGTGCAGAACATCGCCGTGGGTGACGAAGATGAGCCCGCGGGCGAGGTGCAGATGCCGAATATCGCTGATGTACGGATCGTGATTACCCGACAGCAGCGTCAGGTGGACATCATCGGTCTCGCAGAGATCAAAGAGCTGCATCGTCTCCTTCGCCGCTTCGCACCAGTGCGTGGGGTGGTGCACTTCCGCGGTATCGCCGTTGACGATGAACCGGTCCGCACCCGCCCACAGCGGACGGAGCGCGCGGGCGCTGGCCGCGGCGGCGTGCGGCCGGCCGAGGTGCGTATCGGAGATGATCACGATGCGTTCGGACATGTGGGGATCAGATCGCGGGCTGGCCGGGGTGATGAGAAAAGGCGGCCGGCCAGGTCTACGGTATCGGTCGGCGGCGGGTGGGGATCAACGGCCGGTCAGTCCTTCATGTGGATTTCGTCGAATTCGGTTCGATCAGTCGGCGGTGGAGGGCGGCCCGGTCGGGATCGGGATCGCTCGTCGCCCGGACCTGCCGAAGCCGCCCGATGTACGCCTCGGGCAGGCCGTGTTCGATCGCCCCCGCGATCACCAGATCCCGGTACCAGTCGAACGGCACCAGCGATCGGTCGAGATGGCTCGGTTGGGCGCGGTACGTGAAGGCATCGAGGTCGCCCTCCCGGCCGGCGAGCCGAACCTCGATCGAGTCGTAACCGTGGCCGAGATCCTCCGCACGGTCCAGGTCGGCGCGTTCCGGTTCGTCGATCTCATAAACAACCCCGATGACCTGATCATGCGGTTGTTCGCTCGGCATGATCGTCGCCTTGCCGGAGTCATCCCGCCCGCGTTTCCAGAACCGGAGCGTGTAGCCGTGCAGGCGCGCGGTGCATACGAACGTTGCCGACGGCGTGCGGGCGCGGAGCCGCGCGGCGAGCAGGTTGGAGCCGTAGGCAAAGTATTGCA
>SKZB01000402.1 GCA_007127615.1 Phycisphaerales bacterium
CGTCGATCAGGATCTGCCCCTCCTGCGGTTCGTAGAAGCGGGCGAGCAGGCTGACGATGGTGCTCTTCCCGCCGCCGGTCGCCCCGACCAGCGCGATCGTCTCGCCCGGCTCGACCGTCAGATTGAACGAACGCAGGACCGGCTCATCCGGCTTGTACCAGAAGGAGACATGACGGAACTCGATGCGCCGGACGGTATCGGGATGGCCATCCTCCGCGGTCGCCGGTTCAGTTGCCGGTTCGGTTGACAGCGCGTGGGCCGCGACCCGCGAGCGCACCTCCGGGCTGTCCCGAATTTCCGGCTCCGTATCGAGTAACGTCTGGATCCGCTCCGCCGCGGCCTGGGCGGCCTGCAGATCGGTAAAGCGCCGGGCCAGTTCCTCGATCGGCATGTGGAAGAGGGCGGCGTACTGCATGAAGGCGATCAGGACGCCCAGCGTGAGCGTGCTGTCCGGTCCGAGGACATCGACGCCGCCGCGCCAGAGGGCAAGACCCACCCCCAGACTCCCGAGCGTGATCACGATCGGAAGGTACACCGCCGACTGCAGCGCGTTGCGCAGACAATGCTGGTGCATGGCGGAGGAGAGGGATCGAAACTCGTTCAGGTTCTCTTCCTCGCGCACCAGCGCCTTGGTGGTGCGCACGCCGCCGATCGATTCACTGAAGCTCGCGGTGATCATCGAATTGGTGCGCCGCATGTTGCGTGAGCTGGCCAGCAGCCGTTTCTGAAAGTACACGCTGGCGAGACTGAGCGGGGGAACGATGACCAACACCGCCAGGGCGAGCTGCCAGTTCAGCCAGAACATCGCCCCGGTGATTCCCATGACCAGGAATGACCCCCAGACGAGGTCCAGGGTGAACCACGGCATGAGCGAAGAGAGCTTCGTGACGTCCGAGGTGAGTCTCGTCACCAGCCAACCGACCGGGCGCACATCGAAGTACGAGAATGACAATTCCTGAAGCCGGCGAAAGCCCTTCCGGCGCAGGTCGTAGGCGATCCCGGTGGAGGTCTGGCCCGCCAGCTCGATGAAGAGCCAGATACACGAACACAACACCACGCAGAGGCCGAAGTAGAGCGCCACGTACGTCCACAACCGGGGCGTGACGCCGCGGGCCATCGCTTCGTCGATCACCCACGCGGTGACCAGGGGCAGCATGACATCGACCGCCGCGACGGTCAGGCCCGCGCCGCTGAGCGCGAGCAATTGTTTCCAGTAGCGCCCGACATGACGGATGATCCGCCGCCAGAGCGCGAAGTCGATCTGCCGCGAGTATTCCTCTTCCTGAAAGGCCAGTTCGTGACTCATGGCGTGGTCCTGTCGGCAAGGGGTTCCCGTGAGTCACCCTCCAGCGTTTCTTCGCACTCGGCCGCCGCCCGGTGCTGGGCGTTCCACAATCGCCGGTAGAGACCGGCGGCGTTCATCAGTTCGGCGTGCGTCCCCTGCTGCACGATCCGGCCGTGATCGAGCACGATGATCTGATCGGCGTGCATGACCGTCGAGACGCGGTGCGCGATGAGGATCGTCGTGTGCCTTCCCGCCCGCTCGCGAAGGGCGTCGAGAATGATGCTCTCGGTTCCGGTATCGACCGCGCTGAGGGCATCGTCGAGGATGAGCACCGCCGGATCCTGCAGGAGCGCGCGGGCGATGGCGACACGTTGGCGCTGTCCGCCCGACAGGGTCACGCCGCGCTCGCCGACCAGCGTGTCGTACCCGCGGGCGAATCCGGCAATCGACTCGTGAATCGCGGCGATCGTGGTCGCTTCGTAGATCTCCTCTTCGTGGGCGCTGGGCCGCGCAAGACGCAGGTTTTCCCGCAGCGTCTTGGAGTAGAGAAACGGCTCCTGCATGACCACGGACATCTGGCGGCGGGCGAACTTGCGATCGAGGTCGCGCAGTTCAAAGCCGTCCAGTCGAATCGAACCCCCTTCGTAGTCGTACAGGCGCAGCAGCAGGTTCACGATCGTGCTCTTGCCCGATCCGGAGGGTCCGAGGATCGCCAGGGACGAGCCGGCCGGAACCCGAAAGGAAATCTCCTGCAGAACCGGCGAATGTTCACCGTGTGAGAAGCTGACGTTCCCGAAGGTGATCTCACCGGTGAGCGGCCGGTCCGGCCCGCCTTCACTTTCTGCGGGCGCAGATTCGCGCGGCTCGTGGAGAATCTCATCCAGGCGGCTGAGGGCGACCTGCGCCTTGCCGAGATCGGTCAGGATCCGCCCCATCTGGCGCATCGGCCAGATGAACATGGTCACGGCGGTGATGAAGTAAAAGTACGCGCCGACCTGAAGCGTGCCGACGGCGATCCAGTACGCGCCCGCGCCGATCACCAGCGATTTCTGGGCCATGCAGAGCAGATCGCTCGTCGACCAGTACCACGCCATGAGCCGGTAGAGCCGGTAGTCGCAGGTGCGGTGTTCGGTATTGCGAAGGTCAAACCTCGCTTCCTCGTAATCCTGCCGGGCGAAGGCGCGCACGACGCGGATGCCGGAGAGGTTCTCCTGAATCCGTGCGGTCATCGACGCCTCGGCTTCGTCGGCCAGCCGGAACGCCTTTTTGACCCGCAGGAAGAAGAGCGCGGAGAATCCGACGATGATCGGCAAAAGCAGCACCGAGAGAATCGTCATGCGCACGTCGATCAGCAGCATCAGCGGAATCGGCACGAGCATCATGATGAGCGCGCGGCCGATCTCGACGACGTGGGTATTCAGGAACGTGCGCAGCGTTTCCACATCGGACGTGCTGCGCTGGATCAGATCGCCGGTTTCCGCCTGGTCGAAGAAGCGGCAGGGCAGATGCTGCAGGTGGTCGTACACCCGTTCACGAACCCGCTGAATGATCCGCTCGCACGCCGAAGCGGAGAGGCGGCTGCGGAGATAGGTGAACGCGCCGGCGATGGCGGTGACGAAGACGATCAGAACGGTCGGCAACCAGAG
>SKZB01000125.1 GCA_007127615.1 Phycisphaerales bacterium
CTCAGGGCCTTCATGCATTCTTTGCGGGCACGACACTGAACCTGCCCATCCAATGTAACTCAAAATGCTCCGCGAATAAACGTTTTCTTGGAAAAATCGCAATTCGGTTCAGTTCGCACCCCGGCCGAGCCCCCCACCCGTGGTCGCATCCAATCATGGCGATGCGTTTGGTCGCTGATGGCTTACCAAGGCCCGTACAAATTGCCCAGATTAACAGGGGTACTGCAACTCATCTCCAGAAATCGCTCGCCCGCCGGCCGATGCGCGGCCATAGTGTGAGCAGCGAGCCGAGGAGGTTGCATCCGCCATGGATGTCCGCCCGTCTCAAAGATTCACGAGGAGAGAAGAACACCGATGGCCACCCTGTTTCGATCAACACAGTTTCAATCAACACAATCATCTGCTGCGGCAAATTTTCGGCGCCAATTCGCACCGTACGGCCGTGCCTCTTTCGTCGCCATTGCACTGACCTGGTCACTGACGGCGGGCGTTCACGCGGATGCCTGTGACCTCACCTGGGACAATGCCCTGGGGGTTCCCGGTGCTGATTCGATGGTTCGCGTGATCCGGCAGGACGAGATCGACGGCGCCCCCGGCCTGTACGCGGCCGGCAACTTCGGGACCATCGGCGGGGTCCGGGCCAACCGCATCGGACACTGGGACGGCGAGTCGTGGTCCCCGCTTCTCGGGGGCACTGATGGCAACGTTCTGGACTTGCTCTTCTTTGACGACGGCAGTGGCACGGCCCTCTACGTCGGCGGCATGTTCTCGAATGTCAACGGATCTCTGGCCCGCCGCGTGGCGCGATGGGATGGGGAGAGCTGGTCATCGCTGGCGGGCGGCGTCACCGGCGGCAATGTCGTTTCGATGCGGGTTTTCGATGATGGTGACGGGCCGGCGCTCTTTATCGGCGGAAACTTCACGACCCCGGCGAACCGGGTCGGGCGCTGGAACGGCACGAATTGGGAGGACATCGGCAGCCAGCTCGGGGGAACCAGCCCGATCGTCAATGCGATGACCGTCTTTGACGACGGAACCGGCCCCGCGTTGTACATCGCCGGCCGCTTTCTCGGCGCGGGCGGACAGGCGGCACGCAACATCGTTCGTTGGGATGGTGATCAGTGGAGCACACTCGGCACGGGCATCCTGGGCGGTGAAGTCTTCGCGCTTGAGGCCTTTGACGATGGCAACGGCCCCGCCCTCTACGCTGCGGGCGACTTTGATACGGCGGGAGGTCAGCCCGCAGAAAAGCTTGCTCGTTGGGATGGAGAAGTCTGGTCCGCGGTCCCCGGCGGCAATGTCGTCGGCGGGCTCATCGGTGTGCAGGATTTGCTCACCGTGGAAGACGGCCCCCTCGCCGGCCCCGACGGCCCGATGCTCTACATGACCGGCAGCTTCAGCAGCGTGGGCGGCATCAGCACCAGCAACATCGCTCGCTTCGACGGAGAGAGCTGGTCCCCCATCGGGTCGGGACTGGGTAGTTCAATTCTGCCTTCCGGCCTCGCGCTCGCGCACGTTGATCTCGGTGACGGCCCCACGATGCTGGTCGGCGGAATCTTCGGGGCCGCCGGCGGACTCGACTCGGCCAACCTCGCGGCATTTCGTCCGAACCCCCCGCTTCTTCTGAACGCCTCCCCCGAAGACCTGACGGTCGATGCGGGCGAAAGCGCCAGCTTCACCGTCGACGCCACCGGCCAGGGGAATCTGACCTACCAGTGGCGCCGCAACGGCGATCCGCTCGTGGACATGCCCGGCGTCAGCGGCACGAACGCGGCCACGCTCATGTTGTCCGAGGTCAGCTCCGCCGATGCCGGCTTCTACGATGTCGTGATCAGCGATAACTGCGGCAACATCACCAGTGATCCGGCGGAACTGGTGGTCAACGATGACGGTCCGGGAATCCTTGGTGATCTGAACGATGACGGCGTGGTCAACGTCTTCGACCTGCTCCTGCTGCTTGAAGGCTGGGGCACCTGCGCCAACCCCGAGAATTGCCCCGCTGACCTCAACCGCGATGGCGTGGTCAACGTCTTCGACCTGCTGTTGCTGCTGGAGAACTGGGGATAATCCCGCGATCGTGAGCCATTGGACTCCGAATCAGCGGACGGTGGCCGCCATCTTTGGATCCGCCACGATCTCGAACGTGACGGTCGCTTCCGCTTCGGCGCGGGATTTTTCATCGCGCGCCCGCACCTTCATGTGGTAACGCCCGACGGAGAGCGCGCGGGGCAGGGTCATGACCTGGACGAGAAAGAAATCGTGTCGTTTGTTTCGCGCGACATCGACCGCGGTCTGCCAGTCTTCGCGCCAGACCGGAATGCCGTCCCGGTCGCTGTAGATGATGATCTGCTGTGAAATCTCCGTGACCCACTGCCCCTGCGGGTTGGTTTCACTGGTGAAGTTCTTCAGTTCGAGGTAAAGCACGACCTGTTGATCGGTGTGGGCGAGAAACGCGTAACGATTGAACGGATCGTAATCACCGAAGCCGCCCACGCGCGTACAGAGCGCGATGTTCTCGATCGCCAGATCCGGCTCGGTGCGCAGCATCCGCCTGAGGTTCTCGAGTGATTCATCGAGCACTTCATCGGCGGCGCGCGAACCGTCCAGCTGATGGCCGAGATCAACAAAGAACGCCTGAAACGCCCCGAGTAGCTCGCGCTCACGTGCGGTCAGTCCCGGGATCGCTTCCGGCCGAAGGGCGCGGTCCGGACTGACCAGTGACGTCGCGGCGATCAGCATCAGTTCGCGCAGCGGCATATCCGCGTATGCCGCATCGCGGTAGAGCTCCTTGGACAGATCCACCACCAACTGACCCACGCGATCCGGTTCGAGCGCATCGGTCGCCACCGGTCGGTCTTCCCGCGGCGGCGTCTCATCGAGCGGCGGGTCGCTCACATCTTCAAGCTCATCCTCCGCCCGCGCCAGGGCCGGGGGCGTCGCATCCCGCGCATCCGGTCGCGGCGCGATTCGGCGGTCGGGGCGCGAGCCCGGCGCATTGCGGTCATTCCAGATGATCTCGGGCCGATCCACGCGTGCCTCACTCGCTGGCTCACGCTGTGCCGGCTCGGCGGGCTCATCCCGTTGCGATGGACGCCGATCCCCCCTTTGGTTCAGAAACGCCTCGACATCGCGTTGGGCGAGATCGGCCAGATCGGAGGATGGGGAGGAATCAACATCGGATGCTTCGGCGGATTGCGTGGTGGAGCCGAACGCGCGATCATCGCTCACCCTCGGCGCGGATTCGCAACCGAACAATGCGAACGAGAGCAACAGCAGTGCCGCGGAGATCAGTCGCGCTCTGTGGCACAACCCGGCCGGCTCAGCGAATGTCGGATGAAGTGCGGCGATCATGCTTGCAGGCCTCCTGCCAAATCCGCGCGGCCTCCTGCCGCTGCGCAACACGTGTGCGGGTGCCGATCCTGGATCGGGATCATACCGCGGGCGAAACACTCAGACCCGTCGGTCACCCGGGCCGGCGGTCCGCTTCATCTTATCGGCAATCTGCAGGGTCAGAACTTCAAGACTGCGACGGGGATCGCCCCGGCCGCTCTTATTGTGCTGGTCCATCCGGATCGCCCGATCGAAAAGGGCCGACAGTTCATCCGGCTCCAATCGGCCCGCCGCTCCGTGAAAGGTCCGGATGCTCGGCCCCCAGATTTTGAGTCGCTGGTTGATCGCGTTGGCGGGAACCCCCTGCCGCTTGAGCCGGCTCACCGCATGGAGCTTCCGAAGCATGTCGGTCACCGACCAGGTCATCAGCTCCATGGGCTGTCGGCCGATGTCCATCAGTTCATGGAACATCGCGCCGGCCGCATCCCCGCGCCCGCTCAAAATCTCCGACTGGAGTGCCCAGACCTTTTCTTCCCGGCTGATGCCGATGAGTTCGGCGATCGTGGACCGGGTAATGGTGCCCCCTTCGCCGGCCGCGGCCGCGAGTTTGTCGACCTCGGTGCTGAGGCGGCCGAGATCCGGGCCGACCATCCTGACGAGCGCGTCGGCGGCCTGGGGATCGAAGGAGACGCCGAAGTCCCGGTCCGCCCGGCGTCGGCACCAGGTGGCCGCTTCGGCCGGCGTCGGGGCTTCGACCTGGTGGATCATCCCGACCTTGGCGATCGCTTTATCGAGATTGCCCTTGCGCCAGGTTTCCGATCGCAGAATGAGCGTGGCGTTGTCCACCGGCTTGGCGGCGTACCGCTCCATCGCCTCGCGCCGCTTCTCCTGCCCGGTGAGAAAGTCCGCGGCATGATCCAGCACCACCACCTTGTGCCTCTGGATCAGGCCGTAACTTCGCAGCTCGTCCAGAACGGTGGCGAGATCGACCTCCTGTCCGTCGAAGTCGAATCGCTCGACTTCCCCGCCCTCCGACTCCTGCAGCGCTTCGATGATCTTCTTTGTCCAGCCGTTGAGCTGGTAGGCATCCGGACCGTGCAGCAGAACGATGCGGGCGGCGGGATCGTATTTGAAACCGGTCGGGGCCTTCTTCTTCACCATGACCCTTGCATGGTATCGCCGAACGCCGCCTGGCGGCGCCCGAGAATCTCGCCCACCTCCGCCGCCCCCTCGACGCCATTTTCACCGGGGGCCGGGGAAACGCGACTTCCGCCCCGCGGATCATCAGAACGGGCGGTGGATCCCCTATCATTCCCGCGTGCTGATTCTCCATGTTCTGCAGGGGCCCGACCGCGGCCGCAAGTTCGAGCTGCCCGAGACGGAGCCGCAGCTCATCGGCCGGTCCACCGAGGCCCTGCCCATCTCGGATTCCACCGTCAGCCGGCGTCATGCGGAACTCACGCCCGACCACGGCGCGTGGTTTCTGCGCGATCTCGATTCCGCCAATGGAACGTACATCAACGGTCACCGCATCACCGAACGCACCCGACTCAAGCCCGGAGACCAGATCCGCTGCGGATCGACGCTCTTCACCTTTGCCCGAAAACCCGTCGATCCAAAGTCATCGATGGTCGATCTGGTCGACGCCGAAGCGTTCGATCTGACGGTGGAGGGACTCATCGAGAACGCGCCGTCCACGGACTCCGGGGGGGGCGGGGAGGGGCGCGATCTCAACGAAGAATCGATGGTGCTCGCCTCGCCCGATCCGTCCAAGGCGGCCCGGGATCACCTGCGGGTCATCTACGATCTGACCGCGCTCACCGGCTCGATCATCGATCGCGAACCGCTGCTGGAGCGGGTCGTGGATCTGATCTTCAGCGAATTCAATCCCGATCGGGGGTTCATCCTGCTGCAGGACTCAGCGGAAAGTCGCCCCGAGCCGATCGTCGTGCGGTACAAGGTGCGGCCGAAAAATCTCGATGAAGGCCGTATCCCCGTCAGCCGCACCATCGTGCAGCACGTCCTTCGCCAGAATCAGGGCATTCTCTCGACCAACGCGATGAACGACCGCCGCTTCCGCAGCGGAGATTCGGTCAAGGACTACGGCATCCGATCCGCGATCTGCGTCCCGATCCGCACCGGCGACCGGACGTTCGGCGTGATCCACATCGACTCCTCCCTCGCCAACTTTACCTTCACCGATTCGCAGCTCGAACTGCTCAACGCCATCGGCCAGCACACGGGGCTCGCCCTCCGCAGCGCGGAACAGGTCAGCCGCCAGGTCCAGACCGAACGTCTCGCCGCGATGGGCCAGACGGTGGCCTCGCTCAGCCACTCCATCAAGAACATTCTGCAGGGTCTGCGCGGCGGGGCCGACGCGGTGGAGCTCGCGCTCAAACGGGGCAATCTCAAACTGGCCAACGACGGCTGGCCGATCCTGGCGCGGAACCTTGATCGCATCTACACGATGACGCTCAATATGCTGGCGTACTCCAAGCATCGCGACCTCGAAATCGATCTGACTTCGCTGCACGCGCTGATCGAAGAAGTCGTCGAATTGCTGCACAGCGCCACGAAGAAAAAAGGGGTTGGCGTGATCCTCGATCTGGCCGATGACATGCCGCCGCTGCCGCTGGATATCGGCGCGATGCACCAGGCGCTGATGAACGTGCTGACGAACGCGATCGATGCGGCGCCGGAGCGGAAGGGCATGATCTCGATCCGCACGGAGTTCGACGCCGGCAGAAACGGCGCCCGAATCACGATTACCGACAACGGTCCCGGCGTGCCGGCCGAATGGCGCGAGCGCATCTTCGATGCCTTCAGCACCCGCAAGGGACAGCGCGGAACCGGGCTCGGCCTGGCGGTCACGCGCAAGATCGTGCAGGAACACGGCGGGACGATTCGCCTGCTCGACGATCACGACGGCGCGTCGTTTCAGATCGAATTGCCGAGCGATCGCGCCCCCACCGATCCCGGCGACACGCGCCTGCCGAAGCCCGCGGACAACGATGACCTGGCGCTGCTCTTTGAAGAAGACGAACCGGACGAAAACTGATCCGGCCGGCGCCTTCCGTCACTTCCGTCACTTCTTCTCTTCCCCCGCAATCAGCCTCTCCATGACCTCGCGCTCCCGCGCGGTCAGTTGCTTGAGCGGATCGAGCTCGAAGTTACGGTCCGCTTCGAGCGCGCGCCGGTAGGCTTCGACGGCGGTTTCGCGCCGGCCGGCGTCCCAGAGCACATCGCCCAGTTGGTGCCAGACGACGATCGCGTGCGGGTCGAGCTTCGTCAGCCGGGTCGCATCGTCAATCGCGCGCTGCCAGTGATCCGGATCATCGGTCAGGTCGGCGATGCGGCGGCGGACGGTCAGACGCTGTCCGAGAAAAGCGCTGTAACCGGTTCCATCCCATCCGTGGGTCGCCCACGCTTCGGCGCGCTGCAGATCCCGCAGCCGCGCGTTGAGATCACCGGCGAGCATCGCGGCCCGCTCCATCTGATGAATGGCATCCAGCAGTGGCACGCGGTGACGGGGATCGCGCTGGTGCGCCGTGAATAACCGCTCGGCGGCTTCCCGGCGATGATCGCGGCTCGGCGCGCCCTCGTCGACGATGAGCATGCGGGCGGCCCCGATGACCAACCGCTGCTGTTCATGGAGCGGCCGAATCCAGAAAATCATCAGCGCCGCCGCCAGCACAATGAATCCCGACCCGCCGGCGAGCAGCTCGCGCGGCCGGCCGCGCCCGGTGGCGGCGCCGCCGGCAAGCCCGACGAACGCGATCAGCCACGGCAGGGCGTTCGTCTGGGTGAACGTCATCTCGATCTGGGCGTGCACGAGCAGCACCGTCGCCCCGATGGCGGCAATCCACTGCAGCGCGCCGGCGTCGACGAGGGTGAACCAGCGCATGAGCCCGAGCGTCAGGGCGATGAACCCGACGAAGCCGGCGAGCCGCACGTAGAGCGCGAGATCCGTGAACGTGTGGAACTCGACCAGAGCGGCCGGCGCCAGGCCGAAGACGACCACCGCGAGCGTGACCCGGCCGGTCTTGCGCAGGATCGCCTCGATATCCTCGCCGTCGAAACTCATGCTCGTGCGGAAAGCGCAGCGCGCCGCGCGAAGCAACCAGATGGCGAGCAGCGCGACCCACGCCGCCCCGAAGACGCCGAGCATCGTGAGCCAGTCGGTGATCACCGAATGCGCGCTGGTGACTTCTTCCGGACTGCGCGGCACGCGGTGCCGGACGTACGCTTCCTGGAAACCGTCCGGCCCGACGCCCGAGAGCGGCGACTCGGTGAAGATGCGTCCCGCGCCGATCAGGTAGTGCCAGCGAAAGAGCAGACTGCGATCACCGAGAAAATCCTCGGGCAGCAGCACGCCGCGAACCACGATCCCCAGCAGCGCGAAAACCGGCAGCGCAAGCAGGAACCAGGCCAGCCTGGGCACGAGTTGACGACGCAACGCGGGGAACAGCAGAGGCGTGCAGACAATCGCCGCGCCGAGAACCATCGTCGCCATGGCGCCCTTGGAACCGCTCAGCCCGATCATGACGCCGCCCGAGAAGAGCAGGACCAGCCCCAGCGCGATCCAGCCCGGCGCGCGCGGCAGGCGCCGGCCGACGAACGCGATCCCGATTCCGACCACCACCGCGATCAGCATGAACGAAGCGTAGATATTCGTCGTGGCGAACCACCCGTGCGGTTGCGGTTGGCGCAGACGGCGTTCGTAGATCTTTGCGGCGGAGGAATCGGGATCCCAGCCGCGCGATTGGAAGAACGCCTCGCGCTGTTGCTCGAACGTCTGAACCGTGTCGGCGTGTTCGAAGGTGACCTGCGCGAGCCCGCGCGCGAGCAGCGGCGCGAGCAGGCCGAGCAGCACCGCGAGGGCGACCAGGTGCATCGTGCGGTCGCGCGCGAGATGAGCGATCGCGACGCCCCCGACAATCGCGCTGAACCAGCTCATGCCCCGCCAGAGCTGGCCGATGTCACCCCCGCCGTGCCAGAGCAGAACGGGCAGTGGAAGCACTGCGAGCAGGATCAGCGTTCGGTCGAGGCCGTGACCGCGCCTGGCTTCCCCGATCGCGGCGAGACCGGCGAGGGTCAGAATCAGCGCATCGATGATCAGACTGCCGACCGGGCCGAACCCCGCGAGCGGCAGCGGATCGAACGCGGGGTCCACATCAAAGTAAAGCTGAGGCGAGGTGCTCGACAACGTTCGCAGCGCGATCAGGGCGAGCAGACCGGTCAGGGCAACCCACCGCCACCGATCCGGACCGTCGAAGTGAGATGTCGTGATCGAAGTCACTTCCCGGCGCCCTCCGAAGCATCCCGCCGCGCCGTAGCGTGCTCCAGCAGCGCGAACATCAGCAGCACGAGCATCGTCTGCACGCCCACGAGCTGCGCCTGCCACGGCTCCAGGGAACCGAGCACGATCCCGCCCAGCCCGGTCACGGCGGTCGCGGCCCAGAGCACCAGGACCGCGCCGCGCCGCGACAAGCCGCGGCGCACCAGCCGATGGGAGACGTGCTGCTGATCGCCGACGAACGGACTCTGGCCCTTGCTGAGACGGATCAAGGTCACGCTGAGAAAGTCGTAGATCGGGATCGCGAGAACGATCAGCGGCATGAACACGCCGTACCACCCGCCTCCGAGCGCGAAGGCCGGGTCATCCGGGTTGAAGTAGGTCGTTCGCGCGGTCAGGATCGCCAGCAGGAAACCGATCATCAGGGAGCCGCCGTCCCCCATGAAAATCTTCGCCGGCGGAAAGTTGAAGAAAAGAAACCCGATCAGCGCGCCGATCAGCAGCGCGAGCAAACCGGCAATGAACCACTGCGCGTTGATGAGCGTGGCGGCCATGAAGAGCGCGGCCGCGATCGCGCAGACCCCGGCGGCGAGGCCGTCCATATTGTCCAGAAAATTGATCGCGTTCGTGATCACGATGATCCACAGCACGCTGATCAGAATGCTCGGCGCGGGGCCGATACCCAGCCAGTGATCCAGCACGGTCAGCAGGCGAATGTCGAACCACGCGACCATGATCAGGGCGATCGCCAGTTGGACGCCGAGCTTGCTCCACGCGCCGAGCGGACGGCGATCGTCGACCACGCCGGTGATGTGCAGGACGGCCATGCCGATCAGAAGCGCCAGCGCGGTGGGCGTCGTTTCCCGCACGCGGTCGAGATGCGGCTCCAGCGCGGGCAGTAGCCGGATCAAGTGTTCATCGGAGAGCAGCCGGAAACCGCCCAGCCCGACGGCCAACGGGAGCGCCACCGCCCAGAAGATGGCGACCCCGCCGATGTTGGGGACGGGGCGCAGTTCCTTCCGGTGCCCCGCCGCCCCGCCGGAGTCGAGCGCGGCGAACCGGTGGCCCATCCGAACCAGCAGCGCGGTGAGCGGCGCGGCAATGGCAAAACCGACGAGGATCAGTCCCAAAGCGGGCCAGAGCATGGGCGGTATCGTAGCGGCGAATTGGGAACCGGTTGGAACCGGCGAATCGGAACGAAACGAAACGCTCCCCATCCTGAGCTAGGCGGCGCCGGTCAACACGCGTGGGTCAACCCCGGCGGTCCGCTCGATCATGGCGTCGATCGCACTGAACATCGCCGCACTGGACCGGGCGAGACGGATCGATTCCTTGAACGACTTGATGTGGCCCATCGTCTTGCCGTACCAACTGATCTTGCGGCTCATCGTGTCAACCGCATGCCGCTCGCCGAGGTGCGTCACGAGCAGTTCGAGGTGGCGGCGGATGATGCGCAGCTTCTCGAGCTGATCCGGTTCGGGCCGCGCGATGCCGGTGCGCAGCCGCTGCCGGCCCGCGCGGAAGATCCACGGCTTGCGCATCGCGCCGCGGCCGATCATGACGCCCGCGCAGCCGGTGCGCGCGATCATGCGGTCAATGTGCTCCGGTTCGGTGATGTCCCCGTTGCCGATGACGGGAATGCGTTGGACGCGCTCGACCACCCGCGCGATGCCGTCGAGATCGACCCTCCCCCGGAAGCGCTGATCGGTCGTTCGGCCGTGAACCGTGACGGCTGCGATACCGACATCTTCGAGCCGGGCGGCCAGTTCCGGCGCCACGAGACACGAGCGATCCCAGCCGAGACGGACCTTGGCGGTGACGGGCACGCCCGCCGGTTCGACCGCGCGAACGATGCGTTCGGCGAGCCGGACGGTGCGCCCGACGTCGCAGAGCAGCAGCGACCCGCCGTTTTTCTTGGCGACCTTGTCCACCGGGCAGCCCATGTTGATATCGACGACGACCGCGCCATGCTCGACCGCCCAGCGCGCCGCTTCCGGCAGGGGGTCCCGATCGTTCCCGTAAAGCTGCATGCAGAGCGGAGAATCGAATTCGTTGGTCGCGGCGAGCGCGAGTGCCCGCGGCGCGCCGCGCAAAAGGGAACGGCAGTTCAGCAGGTCCGTACTCGCCAGACCGACCCCGCCGAGTTCCCGGCAGAGCATGCGGAACGCCAGATCGCAGTGCCCGGCCATCGGCGCGAGCAGCAGCGGCGAATCGAGGGTGACCGGGCCGATCCTGAGCATGGGGGAAGTATAGGTGGGAAGGCTTGGAGGCATGGAGGCACGGAGGCACGGAGGCACGAAGGGATAGTGACGAAGTGACGGAGTGGCAGAGGAGCAAAGGGACGGCGGACTCGTCGTCCCCGCGAAAGGACTTTATGCACGATCACGTTGTGCAATCGCGTGATCCCGAGCAAGCCGGATGAGGATCTTGGCGGTCACGTAGAGGCCGACGCGACAGCCTCGCACCCATGGTGGCAAGGTGGTCAG
>SKZB01000189.1 GCA_007127615.1 Phycisphaerales bacterium
GAACCCGCCACGCGGTTCGTGGTGGAGCGGATGGAGGCGGCGATGGAACTGAAGGTCCCGCTGAAGGTCGAGGCGGCGTGCAGCCGGAACTGGATCGATGCGAAGTGAGGGGAAGGAGTGACGAAGCGACGAAGGGACGGAGCGACGGAGGGGGGTTCAGGGCATCGGTGAGTGTCCTGATCCAGGGGGCGCGCAGAAGTCGTCCCTCGCTCAGCAAACGTCCTGCTCGCCGGGTGCCATCCGGGAGTACCCCCGCCCTCTGCCCGCCACCCCTCCGTCCCTCCGTCGCTTCGTCGCTTTGCCGCTTTGCCGTCCCCCATTTGACTGCCCCCGTGGGTCTGCTATCTTACTGGGCTCGATTTGTCCAAACCCCGAACCAGACTTCCGCACCCGAATGCGGTTCCGAACTGAGGTTGCCATGCCCAAGAATAAGCCGAACAAAGGGCTTCTGAAGCGAATCCGCATGACCAAGGGCGGCAAGATCAAGATGAGCCGCGCCTCGGGCCGCCACCTGCGCAGCCACAAGTCCGCCTCGCTGCTGCGAAAGTATCGCATTCCGAAGTACGCCTCCGCATCGGATGCCGGCCGCATCCGTTCGATGCTGTTTACCAAGGTCAAGTCGCAGAATCAGTCCCGCGCGGAAGAGACGCCCGCGGCGGAATGAATGTTTTTTTCCCGGTGACATACCCGGTCAGGGGTTTTCGTCATCGGCCTGTCCGCTCGTTGCTGACCGGGTGCAAGCGGGATCGGCAGTTTGCTTCGGATCGGGTGTTCCGATCCCGGCCGATCTCCCCCGTCTCGGCGTATGCTGGAGTTTGAATCATGCCCCGTGTTCGAAAAGGTGCTGCTCGTAACAAGGCCCGTCGCAAGCTTCTCCGCGCTGCCCGCGGCTACTGGGGTACCAAGAGCCGCCACCAGCAGCAGGCGAAGGTTGCCGTCATGCGGGCCGGTCAGTTCGCCTACCGCGATCGTCGGAACCGCCGGCGTGAGTTCCGCAAGCTCTGGATCATCCGCATCACGGCCGCCTGCCGGATGCGGGGAACGCGCTACAGCCGCTTCATCAACGGCCTGCAGAACGCCGGCGTGCTGCTGAACCGCAAGATGCTCAGCCAGATCGCCATCGAAGATCCCAAGACCTTCGATGCGCTGGTGGAACTCGCGGACAAGCACGCGACCGCATCCAAGGGCATGCGTCACGCGGTGGTGGCGGCCGTTTGAGCCGGCCCGGGCTCATCCGATTTTCTGAATAAATGCTGAGCCGCACCGAGTTCGCTTGACGAATCCCCTCGGTCTGGGGATCGTTATGTTTTCATTCAGGGAGCGCGGTGCCATGCTCGTTTTTGCCCGGCAACTTCTGAAGGATCGCCACCACACCGGCGCGATCCTGCCCTCCTCCGGCCGGTTGGCCCGGGAGATGACCCGGGCGCTGCATGATCACGAAGGCCGGAGACGGGTTCTGGAAGTCGGCCCCGGGACGGGACCGTTCACCAAGTCCATTCTGCGCTCGCTCCGTGACGGGGATGAGTTTCATATCGTGGAACTCAGCCCGCTCTTCTGCCGCCAGATCGAACGTCGTCTGATCGAACCCTTTCGAAAGCGGCGACCGGGCGTGAAGATCGTCCTGCACAACGACCCGATTCAAACCGCCGAGGTCCCGGGTGCGTTTGATTTCATCGTGTGCGGCCTGCCGTTCAACAATTTCCCGCCGGATCTGGTGCGAGCGATCTTTCGCCGTCTCATCGGTCTGCTTGCCGAGGACGGCCGGTTGACGTACTTCGAGTACGCCGGGGTGCGGGTACTGAAGAGCAGCATCTCCAACGAGGCGGTGCGGCGCCGATTGAAACAGATCGGTATGACCGGTCTCGTCCTCAAACGCCGGCACGAGGGCACGCGCAAACTCGTCCTGGGCAACGTACCGCCGGCGATTGCGGTCAGCCTGACCCGGCGCGATGTCGCCGGTTCGGAACGTACCGGTTGAACGCAGCGGGCGCGTGCGGCGTGCTATCATGGCGTCATGCCACGCATCAACGATCACTACCTCAAGCTCTCCGCGGGTTATCTCTTTCCCGAGATTGCCCGGCGCGTGCAGGTTTTCGCCGATCGGCATTCCGAGGCCGGGCGGCGCATCATTCGCTGCGGGATCGGCGACGTGACCGAACCGCTCCCGATGGCGGCCCGCGCCGCCATGCACGAGGCCGTCGATGAACTCGGTCGCCGCGACACCTTCCGCGGCTACCCGCCGCCGTTCGGCTACGACTTTCTGCGCGATCCGATCGCGCAGATCGACTTCGCCGACCAGGGACTCGACATTCGGCCGGATGAGATCTTCATCTCCGACGGATCCAAATGCGACTGCGGCGCGATCCTCGACATCTTCGCGCCGGAGAAGCAGAACCGCATCGGCATCACCGACCCCGTCTATCCGGTTTACGTCGACACCAACGTCATGGTCGGCAACACCGGACCCGCCACGGACTCGGGATACGAAGGGCTCGTGTACATGCCGTGCACGGCGGAGAACAACTTCGTTCCGAAGATTCCCGAACGGCCACTCGATCTGATCTACCTCTGCTATCCGAACAATCCGACCGGATCGATGATCACCCGCGCCCAGCTCAAGGGGTGGGTCGACTACGCCCTCGAGCACGATGCGATCATTCTCTATGACGTCGCCTACCAGGCGTTCATTCAGGATCCGGAACTGCCGCGCTCCATCTACGAGATCGACGGCGCGCGGAAGTGCGCGATCGAGTTCCACAGCTTCTCCAAGAACGGCGGGTTTACCGGCGTCCGCTGCGGGTACACCGTCTGCCCGAAGGAGCTGACGGCGAAGGATGCCGGCGGCAACGATATCGAGTTGCATCCGCTCTGGCAGCGAAGGTGGAGCACGAAGTTCAACGGCGTCTCCTACATCACCCAGCGCGGTGC
>SKZB01000083.1 GCA_007127615.1 Phycisphaerales bacterium
CCCACTGAGTTCATACCCCACCAGGATCACACTGCCGCCATGGATGTCCGATACATCAATCCGTTCATCGAATCGACCCAGCGCGTCTTCAAGACGATGCTGGATCTCGATGTTTCCTTCAATAAGCCCCGGGTGGTCAAGGAAATCGGCCGTCATGACGTCTCCGGGATTATCGGCATGTCCGGCGACGTGGTCGGCTCCGTCGTCCTCAGCTTCTCGACGAGTACGTCACGCCAGATCATCGGGCGATTCGTCGGCACGGATCTCGCTCCGGATCACGAGGATTTCGCCGATGCGGTGGGTGAACTCGTCAACATGATTTCCGGTGCGGCCAAATCGCAATTCGAGGGCCAGAACGTCAGCATCAGCTGCCCTTCGGTCGTGGTGGGCGAATCACACACCGTTGCGATGCCGAGCGATTCGATCTGCATCACGATACCGTGTGAGGTCTTCTGTGGGTCCTTCAACATCGACGTTGCCATTCGCTCGGAAGCGGCGAAGAACGTTCGCGCCGACAACCGTGTCCCGGCTCAATCGGCGCGCAAGAGTGCCTAGCCATTCTGCCTGACCAGGAGTGACAGCCCCATGAAAGTCTTCATCATCGACGACTCAAAGACCATGCGAAACATTCAGAAGAAGATTCTGAATCAGCTCGGCCACACGGACACGGAAGAGGCCTGCGATGGCCAGGACGCCTTGAGCAAGGTCAACGCCTATAACCCCGACCTGATTCTCGTGGACTGGAACATGCCGAACATGGACGGGATCACGTTCGTCAAGACGTACCGGGCGCAGGGCAAGAAGACGCCGATCATCATGGTGACCACGGAAGCCGAGAAGACCCGTGTCGTCGAAGCCATTCAGGCCGGTGTGAACAACTACGTCGTCAAGCCGTTCACCCCCGAAGTGCTCTCCGCACGCGTGAACGAGACCATGGAGAAAGCCGCCCCCGTCACGGCATAAACGGCCGCGTCGACGACGGGGCATCAGGAGGGGCTGGGAGCTGGCGATCCATCCCAGGAGCCACGCATGTCAGGAACGGAACCAGACATTCGGGTGACCATCAAAGGTCGCGGGGAACAAGCCATTCTGTCGCTGCCGGCCGACCTCGATCCGGAAATCCTGACCGGCAGCACGCTGTGCTGCTACGCCGAGGCGGAAAACGTCGCGATGACGGAGACGATCCGAACTCGCCTGCAGGAGATCGCCGAGCAGTACCGCGAAAACCCCCGGACCGAGCCGATCGTTTTCGCCGAAGCCGTCCCGCCGGTCCACGGCGCGGATGGCTACATCGAATGGGCCGAAGGATACGATCCCACCCCGCAGGATGAATCATCCGATGAATCGAGTGCGTCCGACGAGGAGAACGACACCGTCGACCACTACCAGGGTCAGAAATTCGTTCAGGTGGATGCAAACATCCATGTCGCGACGATGATCGAACCGACCGAAGGCGAGGACGGCCGCAACGTGCTTGGCGAGACGCTCTCCGCGCGCGCCGGCAAACCGTGTCCGGTGACGATCGATCAGAGTCTCCTGGTTGATGCGCAAGGCAAGATCACCACGCAGTCCGAAGGCGTCCTCAAACTTCAGAACAACTTCCTCAGCGTCACCAAGCTGCTCGAGATCGGTGGCGACGTTGATTTCAGAACCGGGCATATCGACTTTGAGGGATCGGTCAATATCAAGGACGGCGTGCGCGACCGATTCGAAGTCAAGGCGCGCGGGTGCGTCCAGGTCGGCGGGCTGGTCGAAGCGGCGAAAATCATCTGCACCGGCGACTTTATCTGCCGGCGCGGGGTGGCTTCACGCGATCGCGGACGGATCGCCGTCGGCGGCAACGCGGAAATCGGCTTCCTCAACAATGTGCGGGGCAACATTCACGGCGATCTCAATTCCCGTCGCGAAATCATCAACTGCGAACTCGTCATCGGCGGTGACTTACATTGCTCACGCGGCAGTGTGATCGGTGGGTTGCTCATCGTCGGCGGGGGGATCGAAGTCGGCAAACTCGGCTCCGATGGACACACCCCCACCGTCGTTCGACTCGGCGAAGTGCCCGTACTCTCCACGAAAATGAAGCGGCTGAAGAGTGAAATCGCAGCGAGTCAAAAGCAGCTCGAAGTCAAGCGGGAACGCGAGCGGGTTCTGCATCAGGCCGGCAGTTGTCTGAATCCCAGGGAGAAGGAAGAGTCCACCGAGATCAAGTACGAAATCGACGAGATCGAATCGCGCATCGAAGAGATGGAGCTCGAACTGGAAGAAGTCAAGGAGCGCATTCAGCAGTCACGCAAGGTGAACGTTCAGATCAGTCAGATGCTGTACTCCAAGGTCGTCTTCCGACTCGGCCAGCGGGAAGTCCACGTCACCAAGGATGTCAAGGGACCGATGCAGATCGGCTGGAGCGACGACCGCCAGCTCGTCTACCGCATCGCGGATGGTCCGCTCCGATCGATCACCGAGATCGGGCGCATGACCATCGTCGGTACCGAAGAGCAGGATTCGGAGGACGGTCAGAAGAAAGGCCGACCGGCGCCCAGCCAACCCAAGGCCGCTTGAGCATACGAAGAGATGCTCCGCAACCGACGTTGGTGACCAACGCCGACGGACCCGAACCACAGGTGATCGTGAACACTTGCCGCCTGATGCGGGATACGTCACCAATCGAGAAGTGCCCTGTGCAGGACTCGAACCTGCGACCCGCTGATTAAGAGTCAGTTTGCTTGACTATTGACGGTCATGGGTTACCCTAGATACTGTTGGATAACACGCCAAAAACTCGGTTTTCAGCATTGACACTGATTGACCGAATTGGATGCAGGGCGTAGCCCAGCCGTAGCCCAGCCGTCAAACTCAAGGGGAAACTGGCATGAATCAGCAGGTCAAGCATCGGGCGATGAATCGCGTCAACTTCACGAAGGC
>SKZB01000113.1 GCA_007127615.1 Phycisphaerales bacterium
ATTCACAGCGTCGCCTGGCGACGCGGCTGGCGATGGCGTTCTGGAAGCTTTTCAACCGCCCCGCTGTAATCAAGCTCATCAATCAGCTCAATGAAGTGACTGAACTCGGCGACCAAGACGACATTCCCTACTGGCGACACGTAATCCAGTATTGCATCGACGGCAACTTGCAGTCCGTTCTGGACGAGGCCTGGCACCTCACATGGGAGCAGCACTCGTGGGCTAAGCGCGATGCCCTTGATGCCATTGCAGCCCGATGTGTAGATGAGATCGCTGCTTCCGTCGAGCCGCGGCCCTCGCGCGTGCATGGTCGTTTCTACGAGGCCACCTCGGCGACTAGAGTTGAACAGAAGGAAGTTCGTCTTCGCACAGTGCTCGCACTTCGTTTCGGACACGCCAGCTCTGACGAGGGCGTCATAAGTCAGGATGCGGTCCGCTCGGCCTTCAATAGCCCGTTCCGGCCATTCGTTTTGGCGAGCACTTCGGTCGGCCAAGAGGGTTTGGACTTCCATCCCTGGTGTCACCGCTTGGTGCACTGGAATTTGCCGGGCAATCCAGTTGATTTGGAGCAGCGAGAGGGAAGAGTGCATCGCTACAAGGGCCACGCAGTGCGCCGTAATGTGGCCAACAGTCAAGGTGATGACGCACTCGCACAATGGCGGTCGGGCGCTTGCCTCTGGACCCTCGTGTTTGATCTGGCCAGTGCCAGGGCTCGCGCCAACGGCGATAGCGACCTGGTCCCTTACTGGATCGCGGACGGACTCAGTAAGGTTCAGCGCTGCGTCCCCTTGCTACCTTACACAAGTGAGGTAGCAGGCTTCCGGCGGCTGAAACGCCAGCTTGCGGCCTACCGGGTTGTGTTCGGCCAACCCCGGCAGGAGGAGCTAGTCACCTTGCTGGAACGCGCGGATATCGATGTTGACGAACTCAGGCATTGGGCGATCGACCTGATGCCCTAGCGCGCCGCTCTCGTCCCGGGAAGCCATCATCGACCGCGGCCCCGCATCACCACTTCGCCCCGCCGAATCCAGTTCACGCCCACGCCCGCTACGGTGTAGCCGGCTCGCTCACACATGTCCGCGTAAGCCTCCAGCTGTGGCAGATAGCCCAACATTGCCTGCTCAGGATCGGCAGCTCGGTCAGATTTATGATCGATGATCCACACGCCGCTCGGAGTCTCAACAACGAGATCCGCGTTGCCAGCCATCACCGCACCGTCATCGGCCATCGCCAGCAGGGGCCACTCCCGGCGAATCGCAGTGGGCTTGAGCGCCCCCCGCATCCAGTGCTCGAAGCGTTTCACGTGCGCATCAATGGCCTCCGTCAATTTGCGGTCGGCGTCCACGCCGGTGATGGAGGCCAGTCGCGCCACCAGGTTCGGACGCGGTCCCAGCACCTCAAAGCAACGGTGCAGGTAGGTGCCAAGACTGGTACCACTGAGCGGCATCTCGCTCTCTAGTGGCGGTCCGTAGGTATGGAGCTCGAATTGCTCGGGGCCTGCGGCGATGGAACTCGGCTCCAGCCCCGACGCCGGGCGGCTGTCGGGGGTCTTCGCTTCCGGTCGCGCGCCTCGCTGTATCGCCCGTCGGCCAAACACCGGCAGTTCGGTAGCACTGACGTCCGACTCTGTCGACAGCGCTTCGGGCAACTCGTCGCAGCCGAGCGTCGTAATGCACGGGAAGCGCTCGTCCGCCACACACAACTCACCCTCAGCCTCGCCAAGGGGAACGTGGCAGTCCTGCGCGAGGATCGACCAGTACGTCGTGACGTCGTTCGCTGCCAGGAATGAAGGCCACTCGAGGATGAGCTTGTCACGCGCGCGTGTCATCGCCACGTACAGCAGCCGCCGCGCCTCGCGTTCGCGTGCCGCTTGGTGCGGACCGATGAATCGTTCGTTTACTTCTTTCGCATTGAAGGAGGGCGAGTATTCGATTCGCGCGTGCGCCAGCAGCTGCGCGAGAGCATCAAAGGAATCGTAGGCGATATCCAGGCTAGGCAGGGTCGTCTTGACGCGATTGTCGAGGTCGCAAACGGCAACGACTGGCCACTCCCGGCCCTTGGCACTGTGCCACGTCGACAATACGATTGCGTCCTGGTCGAGCACGCGCGGCTCGGGCTGACGGTCACCGTCGGTTTCCTGCACCTTGCCGCCCAACCATGCAAGAAAGGTTTGCACCCCAGAGCCGTGGAATCCCCCGTAAGCCAGGGCCTCCCGGTTGGCGTCCATGAATTCGCCTGCCTCGGCCTGCAATCGCAGCAGGTTCGCGCGTGCCTGCTCTCCGTCGGGCCACTCCGACACAATATCGAACAGATGCAGCGCACTGAGTACGTCCGACACCAGGGCGAAAACGGTACGATCGTCCACGCCCTCGGCGAGCGCATCCAGCGACCGCAGCACCGGGTCATCGATGCGGCCCGTCTGCATCAGTTGCTCCAGGCCCTGCTTGAGCGTCAGCGCACCCAGCTCGGTGACCGCCAGGTACAGTGCGGCGTGGCGATCTGTCGGGTTCGACAGGTAGGTGAGCGCCTGGCAGGCCAGCTGCACTGGACGCGACTCAAACCAGCCGTCAGCAGGCAGGCGCACCCGCAGGCCCAGCCCCCTCAATACAGCCGCATAGTGGCCCAGGCCTTTATGGGTGGGGCACAACACTGCGATGTCGCCGCCACGCAGCCTGCGCCGGGTGCGCGTATGCCGGTCGATAATCTCCTGCACCGGGTCTTCAAGCAGCGCCTTGAGGCGCAGGCCCACAGTCCCGGCACAGACCTGGCGCTGAGACTTCCTGGCTTTCGCCGGGAACGCGATGACCTCCAGCGGGGCAAGCGTGCTTGGATCGCTCTTTGGTTCGAGCGCGACGTAACTTTCGCCAAAGAGCCGCGGCCCTACCGCATTGATGAACTCCATCAGTGCAGGCTGCG
>SKZB01000079.1 GCA_007127615.1 Phycisphaerales bacterium
GGTGGCGTAGATCAGCTCCGTACGGTCATAGAAGGGAACGATCGTGACGGTGCTCCGGGTGATCCAGTCGGGCCATTGATCACTCGAAGTATTCTGCAGGAAGTCATTCCATGCCTCATGGTTCAATGCCCCTCCGATGAATGCATCAAAGTCATGCGAGGTCGCGAATCGGGTGACTTCATCAGCGGTGGCTTGTTCCCAATCGATCACCGCGCGGGAGGGCAGGCCGGGGCTGATCTCGTCGATCTGCGCTTTGACGTTGTGGATCGCCTGCAGCGGGTTGTACCCTTCGCGCACCGTGACGACGCCGCCGACCGCTTCCGCCCCGCCGAGGGTGATCGCGCCGCGCCGCTGGGCCGGGCCGAGGGCAACCGTCGCAACGTCGCGCAACCGGACCGGCACGTGGTCCTCCCCGGTGGTGAGGACGACCTGCTCAAGATCCGCCAGTTCCTTCACGAACCCGACGCCGCGCACGATGTATTCGACCCGGTTGATCTCCGTCACGCGCGCCCCGACATCGAGGTTGCTCCCGCGCACGGCCCGGCTGACATCCAGAATCGACACGCCGTAGGCCCGCATCGCTTCGGGATCGACATCGATCTGGTATTCCTGCACGAACCCGCCGACACTGGCGACTTCCGCGATACCCTCCGCCGACGCCAGCCCGTAGCGCACGAACCAGTCCTGGACGGTGCGCAGCTCGTGCAGGTCCCATCCGCCGATCGGTCGGCCATCGGGGTCACGGCCTTCCAGCGTGTACCAGAAGATCTGTCCCAAACCCGTCGCGTCCGGCCCGAGCGATGGTTGGACGCCTTCGGGTAACGTCCCGGCGGGGAGCGAGCCGAGCTTCTCAATGAGCCGCGCCCGCGACCAGTAGAACTCGATCGACTCATCGAAGATCACGAAGATCGACGAGAATCCGAACATGGAGACGCTTCGGACTTCCTGCACGCCCGGGACGCCGAGCAGCGCGACGGTGAGCGGGTAGGTCACCTGATCATCAATGTCCTGCGGTGACCGGCCGGGCCAGTTGGTGAAGACGATCTGCTGATTCTCGCCCGTGTTGGGAATCGCATCGACCGGAACGGGATGACGCGGCAGCCAGTCGAGCGCTTCGGGCATGTCCCAGTCAAACGGCGCGACGGCAATGCCCCAACCCATCGTCAGCAGGACCACGATCACGACGATCAGCTTCTGTTCGAGACAGAACCGGATGATTCGGTCGAGGATGGAAGCACGTTCGTTCACGTGTCACCTCCTTCAGCCGCGATCAACTCACGGGCATGCCGAACACTGTCGCGCAGTTGCGGCAGGTGATCGCGCATCGCATCGAGAGATTCGGCTTCGAGGATCGCCCGTAATGCCTCCATGATCTCGACATCCGCCCGCAGCCACGCCTGCATCGCCGCATCATCGAGCGACCCGAAGTCGAGCGCGAACAGAGCATCCTGCATCTGACGGACCGCCTGCCGTGCGTGACCTTCATGCTCATGCTCAATCGCGCCGGCAATTTCATCGAAGACGAGCAGTGCTTCATTCGCTGATCTGCGAAAGTCGTCATCAAACTCGACTTCTGGGGCACGATCTTCATCAACATCGTTTCGTTCCCCATGCCTTTCTGTCTCCATGTCTTCATGCCGCTCCAGTTTCACTTCCCCGACGATCTCGCCACAGCGGAACATTTGCGCGCCAAAGTACGGATTCGTGATCGCGGTGTCGCGCTGGAGCCAGTCCGCGCCGCGGAAATCATCGACCATCGGGCAGTGGGCGCGGTAGACCGTGCCCGCGCGATCGCCAATGAACTGCGCGACCATGAGGGCGGTGAACTCGGTCAGTGGTTCGAGCTTCTCCCGCAGTGTTTCGATGTCATCGGCTTCGAGCATCTCGTGCAGCACGTGATGGAACTCTTGATCGAGTTGCTCCCACGCCCGGCGTGCCCCTTCATCAAGCAGATCAGGATCAACGTCGTAGAGCCGCTCGTGCATCTCGCGGGCGAACAGCTCGCTCGCATCAGCGTCATCTCGTGACAACGCATCCATCACGGCAAGGTAGTCATCCAGCACCTCCGTCAATTGCGCTGCAAACGCATCCGGTACCTCTTCAGGGTGAATCGCCAGTGCCGGGTGATCATCGGCCACAATCGGTTCCGGTTCCGTTTTCTCCGCCGCCGGCTGCATCATGCTCGGCCGGCCGCGAATCTGCAGTTCGCTGTCAATTCGGAACTGGCCGTTGACGACGATGAGTTCACCCTCCTCAACCCCCTCGAAGACGAGATACTTTTCGCCGACGCGCGGGCCAAGCCGGACATCACGCGCTTCAAACGTCGGTCGCTCGGTATCGCGCAGTTTCACGTACACCACCGCGCGGCGACCGGTGATCAGCGGCGCACTTGCGGGTATCGTGAGCGGTTGGCCTGCGTCCGCGTTTTCGCGCCTTCGCACCCGGCCCTCCTCATCCACCGCAGACCGCACCGTTCCCTGCACGAACATCCCCGGCTTCAGCCGCCCCCCTTCGTTCGGCAGATCGACGCGCACGCGCACCGAGCGTGTGCGATCATCCAGCACCGGATCAATGAACGCGATCGTTCCTTCAAACGTGCGGCCGGGCACTGATTGCGTTGTGAACTCCACCGGCTGGCCTTCAAAGAGCCAGAGGAAATCCGATTCAAAAACGCTCAGGTTCACCCACAGGTGCGAGAGATCCGCGACGGCAAGGAGCGAGTCGCCGGTGTTGACATATTCGCCTTCACGGACGAACCGCTGCGTGACAACTCCGCCCATCGTGGCGAGGATCGCAATATGATCGCGCACTTCACGCGTCGTCTCCAGTTCATCAATGAACACGGGACTCACGCCGAGAAGGCGCAGACGCTCGCGCGCCGCCTCGACGCCCGCATCCATACCACCACC
>SKZB01000023.1 GCA_007127615.1 Phycisphaerales bacterium
CGCCGAACGGCGACGACGCTGCTTTCCTTCTCCTCCACGGCCTTTCGTGGGCTGGCTTCCTGTCCGACGGCGTGATCGGACGTTCCTCCGTCATCTCAGGAGGACTCAGACGACCCGGGTGGATCGGCAGCGGGTCGGCGTGCTGTTGCGCCGGGCCGGGGGAATGGTTGCCGCGGAAACTGAATCGGCGGCCTGGTCATCGGTCGATCGCGAATCTTCCCGCCAGAAGGATTCAAAGACCTGATCCCATCCGCTGCGGCGGGCATGTTCAATCGCGCGATCGCGCATCTGCCGGCAGAGTTCCGGGTCGTCGGCCAGGGTGATCATCGCATCGGTCAGCGCGTCGGGTCGTTCCAGATCGACCACGAAGCCGGTCTCGCCGCTGACGATGATTTCCTGTGGCCCCCCGCGGTCGGTCACCACCGCGGGCAGGCCGGACGCCTGAGCTTCCAGCACCACATTGCCGAAGGTGTCACTCGTGGAAGGAAAGACGAAGGCATCGGCGCTGGCGTAGGCGGCGGCGAGACGTGATCCGGTGAGATATCCCGTAAAGAGAATCTCCTTCTGGTGGTACTTTCGCTTGAGTTCGTTCTGCTGCGGACCGTTGCCCACAATCACCAGATTGGCGTTCACGCCCTTTTCGCGGAGGCCCAGAAACGCATCGAGAAGTGCTTCGAGATTCTTCTCCTGGGAGACGCGTCCGACGTAGAGAAACGTGAAATCTCCCTCGAGATCGAACGGCTTCCAGAATGTCTCATCGCGGTAGTCGGGGGAGAAGCGGTTCATGTCCACACCCCGCGGCATCACGCGGAGTTTTTTTGCGTCAAACCCGTACTCGGTCAACTGGTTCTGGTAGTACCGGCTGGGGACGAAGATCTGATCCATCTGATTGAAGAACCAGTGCATGAAACGCCACGCCATCCCTTCCATGTTGAGATCATCCGTAAATGCCCGGACGTACTGTGGGAAATCGGTGTGGTAGATGCCCGTGACCTTCAGACCGAGCAAACGGCCGGCGGCAAGACCGATCAATCCCATCGGCCCCGGCGTCGAAATGATGATCTCCGAGAAGTTCTCGCGCTCAAGGTATTCGATCACTTCCAGAAACGGAGGAAACGAGAGCTTCTGCGCTTCGTACTCGGGCAGATTGAACTGGCCGACCGGCTTGAAGTTTTTGAGATCGATCCCGGTCTCCGGCGGATCGGCCAGTGAGGTGAGCACCGTCAGCTCGCGCTGCCGCTCCCGTGCGATCGCTCCGACGGTCTTGATCGTTTCCGCCACGCCGTTGATGTCATCGAACGTGTCGGTCAGCCACGCCTTCCGTTCGCTTTTCTTTCGCAGGTGGCCCGCGGCTTCAAATCGGCCCGCCACATCCTGCATGAACTGTTCGTCCTTGTGTTGCGCTGCGAATGCCGTGAGATACGGCGCGATGCCCAGCGCGATCGGGCCGAGGGAGGCGATCGTCTGCAGACTTTCGATCAGTCTTCCTTCGCGCGCCTGCTGCAGGAACCGCTGCGCGAAGCTGAAGCCGATGAGATGACTCATTTGACTGGCGAGTTGGAAGCTCCATTCATCGTTCGAAATCGAAGGTGTATGGCCGTTCAGGCGTGCCAGCTCATTCTGTTCGCTGAACAGCTTTGAAAAGTCGTCAACGATGGTGCGTTCGACATCGCTCAACTGTTTGTGACGAGAATGGCGAATAAACTTCGAGGCCACGTCCCGGACCTTGCTTCGGACGCGTTCACCCAAGCCGGTCGGTTGGGGTTGCTTTTCGTTGAGCATGCGTCGAAAGAGTTCGCCCACGAGATCCGCGCCGCGTCCCTCGCCGAGGAAGCGCGATTTGTAGTAGCCGTAGCCGATCGCGTAGAAGCTGTGCGCCATGCGCAGACTCGTGCCGGATGATCCGCCTTCCTCGTGCCGGCCGGCGCGGAGGTAGCTGAGGAAGTGTTCAACGCTGTCCGCCCGCGGGGTCACGGTGTAAGCACCGCCGAGGTAGATTCCGCTGTGGTCGTCACTGCCACCGGTAAAGAGTTTCTTCCACGGCCGCGGTCCGACCGGCGTGAGGTCGTGCTTGTCGGCCATGCGTTCGATCATCTCGGGGGTCAGATTGCCGAACACCGCGCTGACGATCTCCGACGCCCGGGGATCCCGTGCTCCGTTGATCAGCTCGAACCGGTTGAACATGACGAGGAGTTTCTCGAGATGATCGACCGTCATTCGATCGTTGATGCGAAAGAGCGGGTGCGCAACGGAGTAGATGATGTCTTCTTCGAGCAGATACCGCTGAAAATCGTAGATGTTGGTGCGCAGTTCGTTGATGAGGCGGAACTGAGCTTCGGTGATGCCGACGACGAGGCAGTGAATCTTGCAGTCATCTTCGGGGAAGTACGTCGTGATCTCCGAGCTGATGAACGTCCCGGGCAGGTGGGCGATGTCGAGCGCCCCCTCGATCCGGTTGTGATCCGAGACGGTCACGAAATCCATGCCGCGCTCCCTGCAGCGCTTGTACAGATCGAGCGGTTCGACGAAGCTCTCCGGCGCGCCGATGCGGCGGAGAATCCACTCACTCGGACGATCGGAATATTTCGTGTGGCAGTGAAGATCAACTTTGGTGCTGGGCATGGGGGACAATCTCATCGGCCTGCTCCTTCCGTGGAAGTGGAGTTCGGAACCGTGATTGGCAGTGCGCTATCCATGCGCACATTCATGTTTAGAAGCATCCGATCAGATTGTGAAGATCGCGTCATCGTTCCGCTCGAAGTGCGTTCGAACCCCGTCAGCATCCACTGTGCCGAAAAGAGTTGCGCGCGGACCGACGACGCCCACGGTTGTTAGCCGAACAAGCGCGGCGGTGCGGTCGACGGGGCCGACGCGCCGTTGCCGGAAGCCGGTGA
>SKZB01000062.1 GCA_007127615.1 Phycisphaerales bacterium
ATCGACGACGCGGCCGACCGCGCGTGGTACCAGACGGTCTTCGCCGGCGGCGACCGGGAGGAGCCGGACCCGCCGCGCGAGCACTATTCCGTTGCCGCGCCGACCGCGGGGCTGCACTTCACCCCCGATTTACTCGTTCGCCTCGGGCAGCGCGGTGTGATCCGGCGCGATCTGATCCTGCACGTCGGCCCGGGTACGTTCAAGCCGGTGACCGCCGAGAATCTCGCCGACCACGTCATGCACCGGGAATGGTTCGAGGTGCCGCCGGAGACGCTGAAGGATCTTGCCGCCCTGTCGCGTTCGGGTTCCGAGACCGATGCCGAAGGCGGCGCCGGCGCACCGCGCAGCGCCCGGAACGCCCGGAACTCCCGGAACGCCCTGATCATCGCGGTCGGGACCACCACGGTGCGAACGCTCGAATCGCTCCCCTCGCCCCTGCCGGTTGGTGAGTCGCCGGACACCGGCCCGCTCCGCGGCGCCACGGATCTACTGATCGCGCCGCCGCACGAGTTTCGTTATCTCGACGGGATGCTGACGAACTTCCATCTGCCGCGTTCGACGCTGCTGGCGCTCGTGGCGGCGATGGTCGGCCTGGAGCGTCTGCACGCGATCTACGCCGAGGCGATCGCCCGTGAGTATCGGTTCTACAGTTACGGCGATGCGATGCTGATTCTGCCGTAATGCGTGCATATTGATGCGGTATCGCCTGGCCGTGACGGCGTTCGGAGCCAATTGAACGGCCGGTGGCGAATTCTGCGATCGCGCCGGGTTCCTGCCCGATATGCTTGGTGCACCCCCGTACGGAGAGACCTGCTGCATGCCCCGCCCGATGGATCTGGCCACGCTGATCGACCACCTGACCCTTGACCACGCCGGCGGGCCGGAGGCGAGTTCACTTTCCCCGATCACCGGGATCACGGAGGATTCCCGGGCGGTCGCGCCCGGCTCGCTCTTCATCGCCCGACCCGGCGAGACGCACGACGGCCGCGACTATCTGGACGATGCGATCCGCGCCGGAGCCGTGGCAGTTCTCGCGCCGAGCGGAACGACGATCGATCGGGCTTCGGTCACGCTCCTGACATCGGACGATGTGCCCGGGGTCGGCGCGATCCTCTGCGAACGTTTCTGCGGCAACCCGAGCCGGGCCCTTGATCTCGTCGGCGTCACGGGCACGAACGGCAAGACGACCACCGCCTTTCTGATCCAGCAGATTCTCAATGCGACCCTCGACCGGCCGTGCGGTCTGATGGGGACCGTCCACACCGATGACGGCCGCGCGATCGAGCCGGCGGCGCTGACCACACCGGCGGCGCGGGAGATCAGCGGTACGCTCGAGAGAGTGGTGAGTAACGGCTGCGGTGCGGCGGTGATCGAGGTCTCCAGCCACGCGCTTCAGCAGCGCCGGACCGACGGACTCAGTTTCGCCGCCGCGGTCTTCACCAACCTCTCCGGCGATCACATGGATTACCACGGCAGCGAGGAGGCGTACTTTGACGCCAAAGCCCGTCTCTTCGAGCAGTTGGCCGAAGACAGTGTGGCGATCATCAACGATGACGATCCGCGCGGAGAGCGCATGGCTTCGCGGACCGCCGCCCGCGTCCTGCGCTGCTCGCTTCAGAAGGAATCGGCGGACTATCGCGCGGTGATCGAACGGGCAACCATCCTCGGGGTGGATCTGCAGATCATCCATCAGGGGGAAGCGCACCCGCTGCACCTGCCGCTCTGCGGGCGGCACAACGTCATGAACGCCCTGCAGGCCGCCGCGACGGCCTCGGCGCTGGGCGCAGAGATGCCGCGCATCCTCGAAGCGCTCGCGCGGAGTCACGCGCCGCCGGGCCGGCTGGAGCCGGTGACCCGGCCGGAGGATCCCTTTTCGGTCTACGTCGATTACGCCCATACGGACGATGCGCTCGAGAACGTCCTGAGTGCGGTTCGGCCGCTGGTGCCGGATTCGGGACGGCTGCGCGTCATCTTCGGCTGCGGCGGTGATCGCGATCGCACCAAGCGGCCGCGCATGGCGCAGGTCGCGGCCCGGTACGGCGATGAGATCATCATCACCTCGGACAACCCGCGGACGGAAGATCCCGGCACGATCGTTGCGGAAGTCGCGGCGGGGGTTCCCGCTGCGGATAGCGACCGGGCCGTGCAATGTGTCGATCGTCGCGAAGCGATTACGATGGCGATCAACTCTGCGCGGCCGGGCGATGTGATCGTCATCGCCGGCAAGGGGCACGAGGACTACCAGATCATCGGCCGGGAGAAGCGTCCCTTCGACGATCGCGTGATCGCGCGGGAGGCGCTGCGGGATGCGCCGCCGGGTGCAAAAGCACACGTGGAGACGACCGAAGCGGGAAGGGCCGGCGCATGAGCCGCTTCCGACTCGATCAGTTGGTGACCACCCTGGCCGGAACGTGGCTGCAGCGCCCGGAGCCGTTCGATCCGGAGAAGGGTTTCGAAGGCGTCGGTATCGATTCGCGCGAAAACCTGAAGGATTTCGTCTTTCTGGCGATCCGCGGTGATCGCACCGACGGACACGCCTACCTGACGGCCGCCGCGCGGGCCGGCGCGACGCTGCTGGTGGTGGAGCGCGAGGTTGACCTCCGCGAGATTCCCCCGGCGGTCGGCGTCATGAAGGTCGACCGGACCCGGGCCGCGCTGGTGCGCCTGGCGCGGGCCCACCGGCGATCGCTGAAGACGACCAAGGTGATCGCCGTCACCGGCTCGGCGGGGAAGACCACCACGAAGCGGTTGATTCAGTCGGTGCTCGCGCCGCACCTCACCGGCACGTGCGCTCCGCGCTCGTTCAACAATGACATCGGCGTACCCCTGACCCTGCTCGGCGCTTCGCCCCGGGATCGCTACGTGCTGGTGGAGATCGGTACGAACGCGCC
>SKZB01000156.1 GCA_007127615.1 Phycisphaerales bacterium
CAAGCTCGACCGGTATCTCTTTTCCGCGAGCCACTACCCCGGCGACTACGGGTTCATTCCGCAGACCCTCGCCGAAGACAACGATCCGCTCGATGTGCTCGTCATGGTCAACGAACCGACGTTCACCGGCTGCCTCATTGAAACGCGCGTCGTCGGACTCTTCCTCATGACCGACCGCGGCGCCAACGACTTCAAGGTGCTGGGCGTCCCGAACACCGATCCCAACTTCGATGAGTACCAGGATCTCGACAATGTGCCGGCGCACTTTCTGCGCGAGGTCGAGCACTTCTTCGCCACGTACAAACAGCTCGAAGACATCGAGACCGAGACGCTCGGCTGGAAACACGCCGGCGATGCGATCGAGGAAGTGCGCGGGTCCGTCGCTCGCTTCAAGTCGTACGTGAAGGACCGCGAAAGCGCGGCCGCAACCCCCCAGCCCTGACCGCTGCGTTCTCTCCTTACCCGCATGAATCGTTACGAACCGATCGAGCGCGAGATCATCGAACTGCATGAGTTTTTTCGGCGGTGGTATCGCGGTGAACTACCGAACACGGATGAAGCGTTCGAGCGTTTCTCGCGGGTGATGGCACCGGATTTCCAGATCATTCTGCCCGACGGTCATGTGCTCGATCGGGAGGCGATCCTTGGCCACGTCCGCCAGGGGCATGGTGAGGACGGCGAGGGGACCGGCGACTTCACGATTGAGATTCGCAATTTGCGCCACCGCTTGACGGCCGGCGAGATCTTCGTCGCGACCTACGAAGAGTGGCAGGGAGACGGAGATCGTCTGCGCGGTCGCCTCAGTTCGGTGGTATTTTCAACCGACGATTCAAACCCGAATGGTCTTTCCTGGCGACACCTGCATGAGACATGGATGGAGAATGCAGAATAGGGAACCGGTCATCTGCCGGCGGCGGGCGGGAGGATTGGAAGGAAGGTGACCGAGGCACGGAGGCACGGGGCACGGAGGGTTGGCGCGGGCCGGCCGCATCCATCGATCGATCAGCCTCGACTCACCACTCCGGCCCGCCGGTGTAGCGGCCGTAGACGTCCGCCATCGCCTGGACCATTTCCCCGAGGGTGCACTTGGCGTGGGCGGCATCGATCAGCGCGGGCATGACGTTGTCTTCTGCGAGACCCCGGGCGGCTTCGCGGTAGAAGTCGCCATCGACGGGATCGACGTTCCGGCCGTCGCCGCGCACGACCAGGCGGATGTTCTCCATCGCACGCTTGACCTTCTCATCATCGCGGTCCCGCTTGAACTTCTCCAGTCGATCGCACTGGGCCACTTCGACATCGTGGGCGATCTGCAGAATCTCCACATCGTGCGCCTCGTTGCCGTCGGTGTAGGCGTTCACCCCGACGATGATCCGGTCCCCCGCTTCCATCTCCTGGCCGAAGCGGTAACTCGCCTCGGCGATCGAGCGGCGGAAGTAGCCCTTGTGGATGCCCTCGACGACCCCGCCCATGTCATCGATCTCCCCGATGATCTTCCACGCGTCCTCTTCCATCTGATCGGTCAGCGCCTCGACGTACCAGGAACCGCCCAGCGGATCGACGGTCCGGTGGACGCCGGTTTCGTGGGCAAGGATCTGCTGCGTGCGCAGGGCGACGCGCACGGCGGTCTCCGTCGGCAAACCGAGCGTCTCGTCCATCGAGTCGGTGTGCAGCGACTGGCAACCGCCGAGTACGCCGGCCATCGCCTGGTACGCCACGCGGACGATGTTGTTCAGCGGCTGCTGCTCGGTCAGCGAGCAGCCGGCGGTCTGGACGTGCGTGCGCATCAGCCAGGAACGCTCGTTCTTCGCGCCGTAGCGCTCCTTCATCACCTTCGACCAGATGCGGCGGGCGGCGCGGAGTTTGCAGATCTCCTCGAAGAACTCGTTGTGCGAATTGAAGAAGAACGAGAGCCGCGGGGCGAACTCATCGACATCCAGGCCGCGCTTCTGCGCCCATTCGACGTACTCCATGCCGTCGCGCAGGGTGAAGGCGAGTTCCTGGACGGCGGTCGAGCCGGCTTCGCGGATGTGGTAGCCGCTGATCGAGACGCTGTTCCAGCGCGGCGTGTGCTTGGTGGAAAATTCGATCGTGTCGACGACCAGTTTCGTGGATGCTTCCGGCGGATAGATGAACTCGTTCTGGGAGTGAAACTCCTTGAGGATGTCGTTCTGCAGGGTCCCGCCGAGGTTCGCCCAGTCCATCCCCCGCTCGCGGGCCATGGCGAGGTACATCGCCCAGATGACCGCGGCCGGGCCGTTGATCGTCTGGCTGACGGTGACCTGGTCGACCGGGATCTCCGCGTAGAGCCGGTGCATGTCATCGATGGTGCAGACCGCCACGCCGCACCGGCCGACCTCGCCGGCCGAGAGCGGATCGTCGGAGTCGCGGCCCATGAGCGTGGGCAGATCAAACGCGGTGGAGAGTCCGGTCTGGGCCTTGCCGTGCTTGGCGTTCTCGAGCAGGTATTTGAACCGTTTGTTGGTGTCATCGGCCGAGCCGAAACCGGCGAACTGGCGCATGGTCCAGAGCCGTCCGCGGTACATCGTTTCGTGGATGCCGCGCGTGAAGGGATACTCCCCGGGATTTCCGATTCGGGGATCGGGCTCACCCTCCGGTGTCTGGGTCTTCACTTTGGCCGGGTCATACCGTTGATCGACCGCGTAGCCGGAGATGGTGACGGTCTCGGGATCGACCTTCCGGTCGGTCTTGGAAAGGGGTGTATCGGCGGCTTGCTTGGCGTTTTCGACGGTGCTCATGGAGTCATGCTCTCGAAATGGGGATTGACGCAACTATCGTAGCGTCCCGATCGGCCCGGATCACGCCGGCCGGACATCGCCCGCCCCATTTCCCCGGCGGATGTCGGCGATCGCCCGGGAAGCCCGGCTCCATTC
>SKZB01000231.1 GCA_007127615.1 Phycisphaerales bacterium
CAACTTTTCGGCGGCGGATTTCGAATCGCGCGGATTCACGGTCTACCGCGTGCCTGCGCTCAATTCATTCGGCACACACTACAACTTCACGAATGTGGTCATGGTCAACGACATCGTGCTCGTGCCGCAGTTCACGAACCCCACCGCGGCGCAGTACAACAGTGCCGCCCTGGCCGTCTGGGAACTGGCGCTGCCGGAGAAGACGATCATTCCCATCAACGCCCAGGCCGTGGTGACCGCGGACGGCATTCTGCACTGCATCACCAAGCACATTCCCGCGCCCAGGAACGGTGAGATTCCGTCCGCCTTTGTGCGACTGCCCGCCGGCGGGGAAGTCTTCGACCCCGGTGACTTCGTGCAGATCCTCTGGAACTCCGATGACGATCAGGGTGTGGTCTCGGTCGATCTGCTGCTTTCAACCGACGGCGGCAGCACGTTTGACACGGTGATTGCGGAAGATCTTGCTGATGACGGTTCGTTCGGTTGGACCGCGCCGGAACTCTTCACTGAACAAGCCGTCATTCGCGTCATGGTTTTCGATGACGATGGCAACGCCGGCTTTGCCGACACACTGGGGCCGTTCACCATCAATGGCGATCCGGCCGTCGATGTCCCGGGCGATCTGAACGGCGACGGAGTCGTCAACGTCTTCGACCTGCTGCTGCTGCTCGAGAACCGGGGCGGTTGCGCCGGCTGCGATGCTGACCTGAATGAGGATGGCGCGGTGAACGTCTTCGATCTTCTGCTCCTGCTGGAAAACTGGGGCTGACGCGTTCGCTCCGAACAACGGCGGCGGGAGAAAACTTTCCGCTCGGCGACCAGACGCGAGCCGGTCGGGGATCACAATCTGACGCTGCATCCGGTGATTTCGCCGGATGCAGCGTTCATTCGGCAGGCCAACGCGAGTCGGGATCGCTATCCTCTTCTGTTCGCTTCGGCCGATGATGAACAGTTGTCGGAGAAGATGCCATGAGTTCGCCACCCGTCTCTTGATGATGGAGCCGTTCGTTTGATGTCCCGACCGTACTACGCAGCTGCGTGCCAGACGTCTTTTTCCTGCCCCGCCCGTCGCGAGGAGATCGGATCGCGCGTCAAACGAATGTGCGAAATTGTCGAACATACGATCGTCGGCTACGAGCCTTTCTTCGATGTGCGGCTGCTCGCGTTTCCGGAGTTCGCGCACGCGGCGCCGATCTACGACACCGTGGAAAAACTTCGCAATCGGCTGGCGGTCGAGCTGCCCAACGAGCACACCGACCGGTACCAGGCGCTGGCGAAGAAGTACGGCTGCTTCATTCAGACCGGATCGTTCATCGAACACGATCCGACTTATTCCGGCGTCGTCTTCAACACGACGCTGCTGATCGGACCGGAGGGCATTCTGCTCAAGTACCGAAAGGTCAATCCGTGGATTCCCTGGGAAGTGCACGCAAGCCCGCATGATCTGCCCGACTACGCGGAAGAGCCCTTTCCGGTGGCGAAGACCGAACTGGGCAACATCGGCGTGGCGATCTGCTACGACTGGCTCTTTCCCGAATCGATCCGGCAGCTCGCCTTCAACGGCGCCGAGATTCTGATCCGCGTCTCCGCCTACATGGACCCGTGGGGGGCGACCCCGCCGATGGACTGGTGGACCCTCTTCAACCGCGCCCGGGCGGTGGAAAACACCTGCTACGTGGTGGCATCCAATCAGGGCGCGACGCTTGAGGGCTATCCGCCCTTCAGCTGGCCCGGCGGCAGCATGGTTGTGGACTACGACGGGCGCATTCTCGCGCAGGCCGATCCCGGGGAGGGGGAAAAGGTCGTCGTCGCGCCGATCGACGTTGAAGCGCTTCGCCGCGAACGGGAACGACGGCGCGGGCACGACATGCGGGCCCACCTGCGGACCGACGTGCACCGGTACCTGCAGCAGCCGATCTTTCGTGCCGCCGGCGGCGAAGCCGGCGCGATCTCAGTGGAGACGAACAACGAACGCATCGCCGATGCGAAAGACAGAATCGGAGCCTCCTGATGAAGCTGGACCAATGCCGGCTGAGTTCTCTCGCGGCGCTCGCCGTCCTGGCCGTGACGGTTTGCCTGGCCGCATGTGGCCGACCGACCGAGCCGACCGAAGCCGAAACGGACGAGGCAGATCAGGTTGAACTTGACGTTCCCATGGAGCTGGAACTGACGGAAGAAACCATCCGCCGGAACAACCGCGGGGTCGGTCTGATGGGACGGTACCAGTACGATCAGGCCCGGGAAATCTTTCTTGAACTGGCCGAAGCGCATCCCGAATGGCTCGACGTCCGGGTGAATCTTGCCATCGCCACCCTGAACCGGCAGAACGAGGGTGATGAGCGCCGCGCGATGGAGATTCTGGAATCGGTACTTGAACGCGATCCGGAACACCTGCGGGCCCGGTACGGTACCGGTCTGCTGATGCTGTACCTCGATCGACCGGACGAGGCGCGCGAGGCGTTCAAGTTCGTGGCGACGCGGGTGCCGGAAGATCCGCACGCGGCGTACTACGTCGGACAGACTTTCCTGCAGGCGCGACGGCTTGATGAGGCCCGACAGTGGTTTGAGCGCGCGATCGAACACGATCCCTATCTGCGGAGTGCGTACTACGGACTCTTTCTCGCCAACCGTCAGCTCGATCGAATGGACGAAGCCGAACGCAGGTTGGAGATGTTCGAGCGGTTGGATGCCAACCCCCGTGCGGTGAGCGTGGATTTCATCTACACGCGCATGGGCCGCTTCGGCGAAGCAAAGGCGGTTGACCTGCCGCGCGGGGAGAAGGCGGACCGCCCCGAAGGGCCACTTTTTGCCGGCGGCCGGCGGCTCGTTCTGACCAACGCCGATGAACGGCACGATGATGTGACGTGGATCGCGCCGGCGCGTGAGAA
>SKZB01000408.1 GCA_007127615.1 Phycisphaerales bacterium
AGACCGCGAAAGCGCGCGCGATCGACAAAGCGAACAAGCGAATCGTTCGGCCCGAAGCTGATCTTCTCCGGACCGGAGCCGTAGTCCACAATCAGAAGCGTATCGAATGCCCGCGCGCTGAGTTCAGCGGCGAGGCGTTGGATCCCCGGATCGATCGCAAGGGCGGACGCGTAGAGTTCCTCAGCCCCGGGGGTGCCGGCGATGTCCGAAGCGATCGCCTGCATGAGAAACCCGAGCGTGAAGTTACTGTCCACCGCCGTATAGCCGTGTTCGAGAAAGTCCGGATCACGGGCGGCGCGGCGGGCAAGCTCGACGCCGTCCCGGTAGTGGCCGAAATCCGTCAGTCGGAACAGAGAATTCGCTGCCGCCGCCCGGGCATTCTCCCAGTCCCCCCGGACTGCGTAGAGCGTGGCGACATAGTGGTACATCAACGCCTGCTCGAAGGGTTCGCCCTTCCAGATGCGCGCTCCTTCGTGCGTCAGAACCGCCGCGGTGGTGCGATCCTCATTGAGCCCCGCCGTGGAGAGCAGATCGAAGACGTCGCTCAGGACTCGCTCCGCTTCATCAAAGTCGCCGTCGGCGAGCGAAGCGAGGCCGAGTCGGGCGCGATTCAAAATCGTCTGTTCATCGTTGCGCAGGTACGCATCGCCCCGCAGTGCTTCGCGGGCGGAAGCGAAATCGTACTGCTCGTACGCGCTGGTCGCCGCAACGTTCCGCGGCGCGCTCGCGCAGGCGGTGAGGAACGGAAGCAGCAGCGCCAAGGCCAGCACCGGGATGGCGATCCTGACGGGGCGCCGGGGGAGCGAGGGCGGATTGGTTGTTCGGTTGCAATCGTGCATATCCTTACTCTGCGGTCGGTGGCGGAGTTACTAATCGAACATCAATCCTGAGACGGTACGCTTGATTTCCCACGCGTCTTCCCAGACGATTCGGCCCGTCTCCAGATCCACGAGTTGAAATGCGCAGAGATACGCATCACTGCGGCCGCGGGCGTGCGTCTGCGTCAGGGTGTTGAACTCCGCCGTCAGCAAATGCGTCGGTGACCGGCGCATCATCGCCAGGTCGGTCGGGCCGTACTCCGGGCCCAACTCTTCAACGATCAGCGGCCAGCGTTCCGGCGGCACCACCCAGACGATGCGCTGATCGCGCATCAGATCGGTCTGTGAGAGCAGGGACCGAAGGCGGCCGATGTACAGCCAGCGCTCACGCTCGGGCATGATCTGGTTCGTGTGGTTCACCACACGGTCGATCGAGATCACCCAGGGATTGTCCGCAGCTGTACTGGCGCGAACGGTTTCATCCTGAGCGAACGATTCAGCCATGCGGTCGGTCATGTGCACCAGGTCGACGTGATTGAGAAACGTTGTCCGCGCGGTCGGCGGTCCGCCGCAGCCGGCGAGCAGAGCGCCGGTCCAAAACAGTGCGAGCAGAATCGGGATGGAACGCGAACGGGTGGACATGAGAATCCCGCAGTTGGCCCGGGTGCAGTTGAGCGTGGCCGGGCGTCGTCGATCGTGACCCGGTCCTGCGCTGCGCTTCGGCCCGACTTCCTGGGGGCGAGTTGGGGGCGAGGTCAATGGCGCCTCTGAGCAATCTTTCCCGATGGCCGGGCAAGCCGAACGCCCGGGCTAATGAAACTTCACTTCGTACATGTTCTCCCAGACGATCGCGCCGGCGCCGACATCGGGGCCGGTGGCGGCGTCGCGGAGCTGAACGAGCTGGTAGCTGAGCAGGAAGTAGTTCGTGCCGCCGGACGGCAGATCGTAGATCTCGCAGGTCAGTACGTAGTCAGCGCGGGATTCGTAGGCAAGCGAGGTGGAGTCGAAATCCTTACCGCCGTACTCGCGGTCACGTTGCTGCTCGATGAAGGCGCGTTCGCGGACAAACTCGAGGCCGTGCCGCGCACCGGACGAATTGAGCTGCGATCGCAGTCGCTGCAGAAAGACCTGGTAGTTGTGATTGGGGTTACGCGTTTTGTTTTCGATTCGGCCGACGAAGATGCGCGGCGGGCTGTCGATGTTGGTGATATCGAGACGCGAAGCGATGTCCTGCGCCATGAGGTCCGTCGCGGTGGTGAGGTCCTTGCTGCGCAGGTTCGGGTTGCCGTATTCACTCGGCGAGTCACTGGACGGGTTCATCCGGTAGCCGGAGTGGCCGCGGTTGACGGGGGTGCTCTGGCAGGCGGCCAGCAGGAGGGCGGCGGTCAGCAGCAGACCCAACGGGGCAAGCATGCGGCGGGTCGTGGAGAAACGGGTCATCATCGTGTCCTCTTTCGGAACCGGATCATCTCGGGCGGACGGCGGGAACGGCATCGTTCAACATGTTTGACACGCCGGGGGAGAAAATCTTCCCCCCGGGCAAATGAATCCGGCGGAGAAAAAAACGCGGAGCGATCAGGAAAATCGCTCCGCGCGTGTTGTTCTTTTTGGTTCAAACGGGCGGAGAGCTCTCCGCCTCGCCCGAAGCGGGTTGTGTGGTTGTTACTTTTCGGCGTCGTCTTCGGTGGCTGCTGCGTCCGCCTTTCCGTCCTCGACCATACCCTCCGGCGTGTAGAGCGTGCCGTGGGTCTGCTCATGCGGCCAGCCATTGACGGTGATGATCGACTGGCTGCCGGCGAAGGTCAGAAATCGTTGACCGCTGGTCGCCGACGCGGACTGCCGAACCGGTCGGGTCCGGTAGGGATAGCCGTTGATCTGACGGTGAACGTAGTCGGGTGCGCGAATGATCAGCGCCCCCTGGTAGAAGCGGATGCTCGCCCATTCGTTGAACCAGGCATCGGGTTCAATGAGATCACGGATGAGCTCAATCAGATCCTGCGCCCGCTCTTCGACGGTGCGAAACTCGGGGTCTTCTCCGGGGTCACCGAAGAGAATGCCCCCGCCGCCAC
>SKZB01000459.1 GCA_007127615.1 Phycisphaerales bacterium
CCGGGTTGGCCGCGTCCGCCGCCGCCCGGTCCATCACCGCCCGGTCCGCCGCCGGCACCTTCCACGGTGTCGTCGGTGACGTCTTCGAGTTCTTCCTCTTCTTCATCCTCATCGGGCATGAAGTGTTCGGCCGGAATGGCGACGCGATCAATCGGGATCACGGTGCGCAGCGTCGCTCGGGGCGCGCTGTACAGATCCTCGCCGTTTCTGCTGCCGCTGGCGGTCACGGTCACGCGAACCGCGTGCGGCAGGCCCTCATCGTCGGAGTTCCAGTAGCGATACCAGGAATAGCCGTCGTACGCCTCGAAGCGCAGACCGATGATGCCGTCCACCGCCGGTGAGGCAATGCCGCCGGCCAGGGGGAATTCATCCGGAACCGGATCAAGTCGATTCCACATCACGGCGCCGTATTCATCTTCCACCACGCGGAATTGTGATTCGTACTGAATCCCTTCCCCGTTGAAATCCAGATCGTTCACCGCCAGCAGCCGCGTGGTGAACATCGCGGCATCATCACGTTCCAGCGGACCGATCGGCGTGTTGACCGTCCCGTCCCGCAGCACGAGGAGCGTCCAGTAGAGATCTTCGTTTCGCACGATCGATGTCAGATCCCGGCGGATCGCCTCGAGGGCGGCATCGGCGCGCAGGTGCGCATCGAGCCGCAACTTGCTTGAGTCCTTGGCCCGCGCCAGTTGTGACAAACTCAACGAAAGTGAGCCGAGCACAAACGCCGCGATCACGGCCGCGAGCATGACTTCCAGCATCGTGAATCCGCGGCGGCGGCGCGATGGCATCGTGGCGCGGCTGATTCGGAATCGGTGCGTCGTCGTCGGTCTCATTGCATCAACTCCGCTTCTTCCTCGCCGTGGATGCGCTCGAGGTACCGTCGTTCACGGTCAATCGGCTCCAGTGGCTCGCGCGGCAGGAAGAGCTCACGGTCGTCGCGGTCCATGATCATGGTCTGGACGGCAAGATCCTGCCAGCCGTTGCCGCTGGGCCAGGACACCCGCGCGGTCACACGATGCGGCGCGAAGACGCCGCGGTATTCGATCGACACGTCATAGCGGAAATCTTCGAAGGGCTCATCAAAGTAGCCGTCGGTGTCGTACATGCGCGGATAATCGATCGGCCCTTCCACCAGAACCATGTTGAGCAGCTCATCGGCGAGCCAGCCGGCGACGACCCGTTTCTCACCGTCGGTCTGCGAGGCCAGGGATCGGCTGGAGAGCGAAATCACGACCGACAACCCGATGGCGAGCATGACCGAACCGATGATGACGTCCATCAGCGCGACACCGCGCCGCGGCGGGGTTCGGCGATTCCGGAGGCCGGCGTGGGAACGCGCGGTTCCGTGCATGGGACACTTCATGGCATTCACCAATCCTCTCGGCTTCGACCCTGCGCGTTCAGATTAATCGGTCGGCGCACCACGCCGGGATTGCGTCCGAGCCCCTCGATCGCCGGCGCGACCGCGTACGGCGGCAGCGTGATGCGCACCTGTTCGTCATCCGGGCCGGTGAGGATAAGTTCCACAAACTGCCGCTGCTGACCGGGCCGGGTTTCCAGCGGCCAGCGCGAGATATCCTGTCCCACTCCGTCGGCGAGCACATTCGTCAGTTCAACGAACGCGGGAAGACGCACCGGACGGGCGTGACGATCAACATGCCAATCCGGTTCCTGTTCACCGGCGCTGTAATCGACGTCGTAGATCAGCAGCCGAAGCTGCGATGAATTCGGATCCAAGCTGAGGGCGATCGGCTTCTGGCTGAGATGGTCGCGTTTGGCGTACATCGTCATCAGGTCCGCCACGCGCTCGGCGGTCAGCCGAAACTCCCGTCGATCCGATCCGTACAGCCGCGGCGCGAACATGGTCGCCAGAATCGCCATGATCGTGATCACGATCAGAAGTTCCAGTACGGTGAAGCCGGGGGCGCGGCGCGAGCGCACGCCCGTGGCTCGTCGACGCGCCGCCGGCGCTCCTGCATTCTCATTGTGCGTTCGTTCGGGCATAGGTCAGTCAGCGAACTGCGATCGAAAACCGTTGATCAAGATCGGCGATCGGCGAATCGTCAGTTGACGATGTCCTGGTCTTCGCCTTCACCGCCGGGCTGGCCGTCGGCGCCGTAGGAGACGATATCGAAGTCGATGTTCTCCTCGCCGGGGATGATGATGACGTAGGAATTGCCCCACGGATCGATCAGATCACGCTCGCGCATGTACGGCCGATCGCCTTCGGTCAGTGCTTCCAGACGGAAGTCCTGCGGAATGCGGCTCAGACCGTGATCCGCCAGGTAGAGGTTGACCTGTTGGGCGATGCTGGCGACTTCACTTCGCGCCACGCCCTGCTTGGAGCGGCCGATGTTGTCCAGAAGACGCGGCGCCACGAGTGTCGCCAGCAGGGCGATGATGGTGACGACCACCACGATTTCCAGCAGCGAGAAACCGCGGCGGTTCTGCCGCAGCTTGCGGCGACGATGGTGGGGGATCAACTTCTTGTTCTCGAACATCTCGGAACTCCCAGGGGAGAAAGCGGGGGAATGCGGCCCGGCAGGCGGGCTGCGGAATTCAGAATCAACCGACCATGCCTTGCAACTCCAGCAGCGGCAGCAGAATCGCCGCGAGAATGAACGCCCCGAGTCCCGCCATGATGATCAGCAGGAACGGGGGTAACACACGACTGAACAGTTTCAGCGACGCATTCACCTGACGATCAAACGCCGTTGCGGCGTGCATCAGCATGCTTTCCAATCGTCCCGAACGTTCACCCAGACTGACCACTTGAACCAGCAGCGGCGGGAACAAGCCGGATCGCTCCAGCGGTTCGGCCAGCGATTTGCCGCTGGTCACTTTATCCTGAACATCATCGAGCGCTTCAACCAG
>SKZB01000473.1 GCA_007127615.1 Phycisphaerales bacterium
CAAAGGCCGCATTGGATGAGCGGGCCGCGCCGCGGCTTGCCGCACGGGCGAGTTGCCGGGCCAGATGCGGCCTGCGATCTCCGGCGGCCTCGCGCAACGACGCCGCCACCGCGCGCCGGCGTTCCCCGCCGGTTCCGCCCGGCGCGGGCTCATCCGCCTTCGTTCCTCCCGCGACCGACGACCGGCCGCGGCGACGCCACTTCTCAATCGCTCTTTTGAACATGTTCACTTCCCTGACGCGATGTGCCGGTTCGGGCCGGCACCAACGGCGTGAATCGACGATCGATCGATCAATCGGCGTTTCCGCATGGGGCGTATCGGACCGAACCGGGGGAGGATTCACCGGAGTTCATCAGCTTCCGGAAGAAACTCCCGGGCCGCACGAGACGTTGCGATTCGACGGGGTCAGTCAGCGCCGGAATAACCACGCGCGGACGTTCGAACCCCGGCGGCGGAGACGAGCGGGAACCGCCCGATCGACGAATTCAGTATGACCGCACGTCAACCTTGCGTCGCCAGTTCAGGAAGGCGGTATTCAGCACGCGGTATCCGCCGGGGGTGGGGTAACGGCCGGTGAAGTACCAGTCCCCCGAGTGGCCGGGAGTCGCGCGGTGCAGCCCCTCGATGTCCTGGTAGATGACGTCGATCTGACCCGGCCAGGGTAAATGCGCCGGCCGAACCAGTTCACCGATCTTGGCGGAAATCTCATTCAGCGAGAAACGCTCGTAAATCGCCGCGACGTGATTGACCATCTTCTCCGCCGGCAGTTCCGCCTGGGCGAGACACTTCTTCTCCACCTCATCGAGCAGCCCCGCCTCATTCCGATCGCGCAGCAGGTCCACCGCCGCTTCGAACGCGATGAATCGGCCGAGCTGGCTCATGTCGATCCCGTAGCAATCGGGATACATGATCGGCGGAGCGGAGCTGACGATGATCATCCGCGCGGGATTCAGGCGGCTGAGAATGCGAATGATCGATTCACGCAGCGTCGTGCCGCGCACGATCGAATCGTCGAGCACCACGAGCGTATCGGCCGGTTTCACCACGCCACGGGTGATGTCGTAGATGTGCAGAACGAGATCGCGCCGGGCCGAATCGTGCGTGATGAACGTGCGCAGCCGCTGATCCTTGTGCGCGACTTTCTCCGCGCGAGGCCGACCGTTTCGCAACGGTTCCAGGTCCGCCTTCGTCGCGGTGCCCGCCTCGATCTTCGCCCAGAGTTGCTCCACGTGACATCCGCGGGTGATGTGATCAACTTCCTCGACCAGCCCGAGAAACGCCGATTCGGCGGTGTTGGGAATGAAGCTGAAGACGGCGTTTTCGGTGTCACCCTGAAGGGCGTTCAACACGCGCGGCGCGAGCTGCCGTCCGAGCGATTTGCGCTCCTCGTAGATCGCCGGATCGTTCCCGCGACTGAAGTAGATGCGCTCAAACGTGCACTGGCGCTCTTCCCGCGGCTCGGTGAACGGCTCGTGTCGAATCTCGCCGTGACGCTTGATCGAGAGGATATGGCCGGGACGGATCTCTTCGATCTGGTCCGGTTCGACGTTGAAGACGTTGGCGAGCGCGGCGCGTTCCGAGGCGACCGCGACGACCTCCTCGTCGAGGTAGAAGAAGCCCGGACGGATGCCGCCGGGGTCCCGCGCGACGAAGGCATCGCCGTTCCCGACGAGCCCGCTGAACAGATACCCGCCGTCCCAGTCGGTGGAGGCCTTTTTGAGAATGCGCACGAGATCGATATCGCGCGAGATCGCGGCGGCAAGTTCGCGGCCCTTGAGATGCCGAAACGACTCCGGCCCCATCGTCGCGGAAAGGTGCTCGTGTTCCCGGTCGAGAAAGTAGCCGAGCCGCTCAAGAATGACCTGCGTGTCCGACTCGCCGACGGGATTGAGGCCGTACTCGAGCAACTGGTTGAAGAGTTGCGACGAGTTGGTCATGTTGAAGTTGCCGGCCATGGCGAGGTTGCGGCTGGCGGTGTTGCTGCTGCGCAGATACGGATGGCAGTTGGCGCGGGAATGGTGCGAATGCGTCGCGTAGCGCAGGTGGCCGAGATACACCTCGCCGAGAAACTCACACGCCATCTTCCAGGTCTGCTCGGTGCGATCGACCCAGCCGCGTTCATGCTGCTCGATCACATCCTGCATGACGGTGTCGAAGATGCGTTCGATCGCATTGTGCCGGTCGGAACGAACGCGGCGGAGATATTCCTCCCCGGGAGGCATGTCAAACTTGACCACGGCGAAGCCGGCCCCGTCCTGGCCACGGTTGTGCTGCTTTTCCATCAGCAGGTAGAGCTGGCGCAGACCCCACGCGGGATCGCCGTTTCGCTCGCGGAAGTAGCTCAGCGGCTGCCGCAGGCGAACCAGGGCCAGACCGCATTCGTGCCGAATCGTGTCACTCATGGGAGATCGGGAAGCGTATTCGGGATTGCGATCGGGAGCAAAGTCCATCCGAAAATGGTGGGGATCGGGGTGGTTCGGACCCGGGACCAGGCTGACCCGGGCGAAAATTCATCGTATGATGTTGATGGATGGTGATCGCCACACCACCACACGGATCGGCCAGCGTTACCGCCGATCCGGCGCCTGCATCACTGGCGAAAACTCAGAAAGGGCCGAACGATGGCCGAAGGTACGGTTGCCAAGTTCTTTGATCAAAAGGGGTACGGGTTCATCACGCCGGATGACGGCGGGAAGGATCTGTTCGTGCACTTCTCGGAAATCAAGATGGACGGTTTCGTTTCGCTGAGCCCGGGCCAGCGGGTCGAATTCGATGTCATCAACGAGGCAAAGGGGCCAAAGGCGTCAAATGTCCGAGTGCTCAACTGAGCCGATCCGCTGATCCACAAGGTCTTTAATTGAGACCACCTGGAG
>SKZB01000323.1 GCA_007127615.1 Phycisphaerales bacterium
CATGGAATTCCGCGGCCCGGCCTGGCTGATTCGAACCACGGCGATCGTCGGCAATACCGCCACGATCATCGCGCTGATCCTGCTCTACCTCGAATATTCCGGTCGGATCGAGTTCTGGGATCCGGCCGCCTACCTCTGGGTGGACACGATTCTCTGCCTCTTCATGATCGCGGAGTGGTTCATTCTGCTCGCGTACGTGGACAACAAAAGGGCGTATCTGAAAGCGCGCTGGATCGACCTGCTCGCCTCGCTGCCGCTCCTGCTCATCGCCCGGCCGCTGCGCATCTTCCGGCTCCTGCGCGTGCTGCGGCTCCTGCGCGGTATCGCGCTCTTCCGGCGGGCGATGCGGCCGTGGGAAGCGGCGATCGACATGACGATTCTCAAGACGGCCGCCATCGCCGCGACGGTCGTGATTCTCGTCGCCTCGCTGCTGGTTCAGGACCTCGAGCGCAATGATCCCGATCTGAACACGTTCGGCGAGGCCCTCTGGTGGTCGGTCGTGACTTCCACAACGGTCGGGTACGGTGACCGCGTGCCGCTCACCCCCGCCGGTCAGTTCGTCGCGGTCATCCTGATGATTCTCGGCATCGGGCTCTTCGGGACGCTGGCCGCCACGCTCACCAGCGCCATCACGGCGGGCCGTCCGAAGGACGTTTCCAACGAAGTGATCCTGGCGGAGATCACCCGCCTGCGCGAACAGATCGAGCGCCTCGAAACGCGACTGGACCGGGAACCAGCCGATGACCCCTCCGGGAAGCGGTGAGCCGGTCCGGCGAACGGTCGAAGAGTGAACGACCACTTCACCCTTCAGATCGGGCAGGCCGGATGTGAGAGATCCCCGCCCCGTCCGCCCTCAATTTTCCCGAACGCACGGTCAGGGCCGCGCTGGGGTTCTATGATCGCTTTCCTATGCCCGAACGACCCGCCACCAGCCGCCAACGCTATGCCCGGTACCGAGAAGATCTTGCCGCCTTCCGCACGGAGGGTTCGGCGCGAACCGCGGCGGCCCACAAGCAGAATCGCACCGGCCGTCGATCGGCCGGGCGGCTGATCGTTGAGTTTTTTCAGTTGCTCGGCAACCAGCGCGGGCCGGTCTATCTTTCCCTGGGCATGCTGGCGGTTTCGACGCTGCTGGCGCTGATTCCGCCCTATTCGACGAAGTTCGTGGTCGATTACGTGCTGGGGGATGAAGCGATCCCCGCGGTGCTCACCGAGACGCTGCCCCTGCCGGAAGACAAAAGGCAACTGCTCTTTGCGGTCGCGGCCGTGGTGGTTGTCATTGCTTTTATCACGCTCGTCGTCAGCATGTGGAGCCGCTGGATCGCGACCCGCGCGACCAAGCACATGCAGTCACAGGTGCGCAAGCGGGTCTTTGAGCACGCGGTGCGCCTGCCGCTCTACAGCGTCCAGAAGATGAAGTCCGGCGGGGTGGCGAGCGTCCTGCGCGAGGATGCCGGCGGCGTGGCGGAGCTGATCTTCGGCATGCTCTACAACCCGATGAAGGCGATCATCACCCTGGCCGGCTGCCTGATCATCCTCGCCTTCGTCGATTGGCGACTGCTGCTCGGCTCGCTGGTGCTGCTGCCGGTCGTGTTTCTCACCCACCGCACGTGGATCAGCCGCATCCGCCCGTTGTGGCGCGACATCCGCGCCAGCCGGCAGGGGGTGGACGGCCACGCCACGGAAACCTTCGGCGGGATGCGCGTCGTGCGGGCCTTCGGCCGCCAGACCACCGAAGCGAACCGGTTCCTGCGCAACAACCACGTGATGATCCGGCAGGAGATCCTCGCGTGGTGGTGGTCGCGCAGTGTCGACATCGCCTGGTCGATCCTCATCCCCGTCGCCTCGGCGGCGCTCCTGCTCTACGGCGGCCTGCGTGTGCTCGACGGCGCGATCACCATCGGCGATCTGGTGATGTTCCTCGCGTACCTCGCGCTGCTGCTCAACCCCCTGGCGACACTTGCGACGAGCGCGACGCAGTTCCAGAACGCGCTGGCCGGCCTGGACCGTGTGCTCGATCTGCTCGCCCGCGACCGCGAAATGCCGGTTCCGAAGGACGCCCCGCCGCTGATTCCCGCGCGGGTGCGCGGCCAGGTCGCACTGAACCATGTCTCCTTCGCGTATCCGGGCTCGGATGAGCGCGTTCTCGAGGAGATCACCTTCGAAGCGAAGGCGGGGGAGATGATCGCCTTCGTCGGCCCGAGCGGGGCGGGCAAGACCACGCTCTGCAACCTCATCGCGCGGTTCTACGATCCGACCGACGGTTCGATCACGCTCGACGGCCGCGATCTGCGCGATTTCGACGTCGAGCAGTACCGCCGCATCCTCGGCATCGTCGAGCAGGACATTTTCCTCTTCGACGGCACGATCGCCGAGAACATCGGCTACGGCAAGCGAAACACGAGCGAAGAGATGATCATCGACGCCGCCCGCCGCGCGAACGCGGATGAGTTCATCAGTGAGTTCAGGGACGGCTACGAGACGCTCATCGGGGAGCGCGGCGTGCGCCTCAGCGGCGGTCAGCGGCAGCGCATCGCCATCGCCCGCGCCATGCTCGCCGATCCGCGTATTCTGATTCTCGACGAAGCGACCAGCAACCTCGACACGCAGAGCGAGCGGCTGATTCAGGAATCGCTGACCGAACTGATGAAGGGCCGCACCACCTTCGCCATCGCGCACCGGCTGTCGACGATCATGCACGCCGACCGGATCATCGTGGTTGATCACGGCCGGGTCATCGAAGCGGGCACGCACGAGGAATTGATGGATCGCAGCGGCAGCTACCGACGAATGGTGCAGTTGCAGACCGCGCCGGCGGAAGCCATGAACGGCCGCACGGTCAAAGAGCGCAACGGAGCCGCGGTCAGCGGCGGATGATCGTGCGGCCCGGAGGAGCTTGGGCGGGACAACAAACGCGGCGTTCGGTCGATCCGAACGCCGCGTGCACTCATCAGTCTCTACGGTTGAACGATCACCGAAACGGACTCACTCAGTTTGCGCCGACTTCCTGGCCCGCGCGGGTTTTGTGCTTCGCGCCGGCGGCGATCCGGGTGTTGGCGAAGGCGATCGCCGAGGCGTGGGTGGATCCGGCTTTGTCCGCATCCTTCAGGATCTGGAGCATCGTCGTCTCGATATCATCGATCTTCTGATTGAGCTGCGGCTCGGTCATGCCGAGGTAGAGCCCCGCGAGGCGGATCAGGCCGCCGGCGTTGGCGACGAAGTCCGGCGCGTAGAGCACGCCCGCGCTCTTGAGCATCGCGGAATCCTCATCGGGATCATCGAGGATATTGTTCGCCGCGCCACAGACGATCGGGGCCTTGAGCTTGCTCGCCATATTGCCGTTGATCACGCCGCCGAGGGCACAGGGGGCCAGGATGTCACATTCGGCGGCGATGATTTCGTTCGGCTTGACGACCGATGCGCCGAAATCCTCGACGACACGTTCAAGGTTGGCGTCGTTGATATCCGCAACGACCAACTCTGCGCCGTCCTGCTTGAGGATCCGGGCGATGTTGTAGCCGACGGAACCGACGCCCTGAATGGCGACTTTGACGCCGCTGAAGCTGACCGGCTTGCCGAGATGGGCGAGGCAGGACTTCATCGCGTTGACGGTGCCCTGCGCGGTGTAGGGCGAGGGGTCCCCGCCGTGGGAGACGGTCTCGCCGCCCATGACGTGCTTGGTCTCCATCGCCATCCAGTCGACGAACCGGGTGTCGACGCCGACATCTTCCGCGGCGATGTAATCCCCGTGGAAGTTGTCGACAAAGCGGCCCATGGCGCGCCCTTCGGCTTCGGTGCCCTTGTGCCCGGGTTTGGGCAGAAGGATGACGCTCTTGGCGCCGCCCATGGCGAGACCGGCGGCAGCGGCCTTGTAGGTCATGCCCTCCGACAACCGCAGCACGTCGTAGAGCGCATCGGCCTCCGTGGCGTAGTGCCAGCGGCGTGTTCCGCCGAGCGCATTGCCGAGCGCGGTCGAATGGACGGCGACGATGGCCCGCAGGCCGGTTTCGGGATCCTGGTGGAAACACACGCGCTCATGGCCGCGCTCAATCATCTGCTCTAGCGTATTCATGGGTCTCAACGTTCTCGTCAGTAAAGGGTCGGAAAAATGGCCTCAAACGTGCGGTTCAAGGAAGTGGAGGCATGATGCTGCTCGTCACTCCGTCAGGGAGACGATCCACCTCCGTGCGCTCCGCCGTTCAAGATCAGGACGGAATGTCGGACGTGGCCACGGTCGTGCCGGATCCGAACTGGGGAATGTCTTCGGTGTTGAGCGGGCGGCCCTTGCCGCGGGCGGACTCATCCGGTGACTTCTCCGGCATGAAGAAGTCAGCGTTCGGCAGCGTGTCGGAGCGCTTCAGCGCGACCTTCGCGGCCTCGAGCATGGTCGCATCGGTGTTCGAACGCAGATCGCGCAGATTGTCGTCGACGTGCTTGCACGCCATCGCGACAATGTGTTTTACGACCGCGGCATCATGTTCGAGCATCTCACCGTCCAGGCCGTCGCGAAGCGACCGGTCCAGTCGCGAAATTGAGCAGAGGGCGGCGTAGATCCAGATGACCGACCAGCTCAGCCGCGCCTGAATCATCTGGCGGGTGATGAGCTTCTCCTCGTGCGCCTTGAACATCATCTTGACCTGGTGGCTGAACTCACGGATCCGCCGGTTGAGTTCCTTGCCTTCGGCGTACATCTTCGGGTGGAGTTTGCTGAACTCGGGCGTCTTGCGGCGAATCCCGCCGAAGAGTTCCGCGCCGATCTGCAGGGCGGCGGGGATATTCTTCATCGGGTTCTCTTTCACGCCGAGCATGAACTCGCCGAGCTGTTTGGAGCCGTAGGCGAAGACGAAGGAGTGCATGACTTCGTTGGCGCCTTCGACGATCGTGTTGATGCGCGAGTCACGCCACAGCCGTTCGATGATGTTCTCGGTCATGTACCCTTCACCGCCCATGATCTGCATCGCGTGGTCGGTCGTCTTGAACCCGATATCCGAGCAGAAGACCTTGCAGATCGCGGTTTCGAGCATGATGTCCTCATCGCCCCGATCGACCACCCCGGTGGTCATGTAAAGCATCGAGTCCATCGCGTAAACATAGGCGGCCATGGTGGCGACCTTCTCCTGGACCTGCTCGAATTCCGCGATCGGGCGGTCGAACTGGTAGCGGTACTGCGCCCATTTGGTGGCCTGTTCGTAGGCGGCCTTGCCCGCCCCGACCATCCCCGCCGAGAGCGTGCACCGGCCGTAGTTCAGGCACGTCAGCGCGACGTTGAGACCCTTGCCCTCCTTGTGGAGCAGGTTCTCCTTCGGCACCCTGACGTTGGTGAACCGGACGCGGGCCTGCCACGTGCCGCGGATCCCGCACTTGGAGCGGTTGCGGCTGAAGATATCGATGCCGTCCATGTCCGGGGTGCAGATGAGCGCGGTCACGCGGTCCTTGCCGTCGGGCATCTTCTGTTTGGCCATCACGGTGAAGAGGCCGGAGAGCGCGCCGGAGGTGGCCCACTTCTTCTCGCCGTTGAGCACATAGTGCGAACCGTCCTCGGAAAGCTCACACCGCGTTTCCTGGCCGCCGGCGTCGCAGCCGACGTTCGGCTCGGAGAGACAGAACGCGCTGAGCATGTCTTTGGCCATGCGGGGCAGATAGCGTTTCTTCTGCTCGGTCGTACCGAAGAGATTGAGCGCGCCGCAGCCGATCGACTGGTGGGCGGAGACCATGACCGCGGTGGAGCCGCAGGATTCGCCGATGCGGGAGAGGACGCGGTTGTAACTGGTGATGGAAAACCCGCCCCCGCCGTACTCCTGGGGAATGATCATCCCCATGACGCCGATTTCGAAGAGCCGCTTGACGCACCAGTCGGGGATTTCCTGCTTCTCATCGATCTCGAAGCTCGGGTGTTCACTGCGGAAGTATTCATCGAGTTCCGCGAGCAATTGATCGCAGCGGGCGGTTTCCTCCGCGCTGATCTGCGGGTAGGGCAGCACGAGTTCCTCGCGCAGGTTGCCCCAGAAGAGGTTCTTGATGAACCCCATGGTGGCGGGATCCGGACCGAGCATTTCCTGTGCATCTTCGATCTGTTTCCGGTCTTTGGCGGAGACATTCTTGAGCTGCTTGGACAGGTCGGGCTTGGCTTGGGTCTGTGTCACGAGAAGAACTCCTGAGAGGGCGGGAAGCGGGCGGCAGGGGAGGGCCGCATCGAACCGTCGGTGGACAGGCGGAGACAGTCGGATGGCGAAGGGTGTTCGCCGGGGATCGCCGGAACGATGCGAGGCACCGTGGGAATCGGATTGCGAAATGCCGAACTCCGGCTGAGCAAGGACACGTGCGGCGAACTCCGCTGAATTCGAATCGTCGGGCGTGCGGTGCCGGCGATTCGGACGGCATCGCCGCCGGTTCCGGCCGTTCCACCAGTTCGTGCCGGGGGCGAAATTCGCGTGACCAATTGTACAGATTTCGATCCGCCCGGACCACTCGGAAGGGCGGGAAGTCGCCCCCGATCCGAATCGCGTACACTTCGCGACGATGAAAACGCCGTCCGACGATGCTGCGGGGGCTCCGCACGGCTTGATCGCCGGCCAGGGCGCCCTGCCGCTGCTCGTCGCCCGCGGTATGCGAAGGGCCGGCCATCCCGTCTGCGGCGTCGGCCTGCGGGATCAGTTCGATTCGGCCCTGCCGGAACTCTGTGACCGGTTCGACACCGCCGGTATCGCGCGGCTCGGACGGTGGATCCGCCTTCTGAAACGAGCCGGCGTCCGGGAGGCCGTCATGGTCGGTCGGGTCGCCAAGGGCCGTATGCACGATCCCCTCAAGCTCATCCGCCATCTTCCCGACTGGCGCGCGGTGAACTTGTGGTATCGTCGTCTGCGGCACGATCGGCGGAACGCCACGCTCCTCGCCGCCGTCGCCGATGAACTCGCCTCTTCAGGGATCACACTGATCGACTCGACCGCATTCATCCCCGATCACCTCGCCTCGACCGGCGTCATGGGCCGGGTCGAACCGGCCGCCCCGCACCGCGCGGATATCGATTTCGGCTGGCCGCTGCTCACGCAGACGGTGGAGCTCGATATCGGTCAGTCCATCGCGGTGCGCGATCGCGATGTGATCGCCGTCGAGGCGGTGGAAGGAACGGACCGCATGATCGAGCGGGCGGGCGAGCTCTGCCGCGCGAAGGGATGGACGCTGCTGAAGACCGCGAAACGCGATCACGATCGCCGCGCCGATGTGCCGGTCGTCGGGGTGGAAACGATCGAGCGGCTGGCGCAGTGCCGCGCGGGGTGTCTTGCGCTCGGCGCGGGGCGGGTGATCCTGATCGACAAACCCAAAGTGCTGGAAGCCGCCGACCGCGCCGGTATTGCCGTCCTGGGCGTCGAATGACGCCGTCATCGTCGGGCGGCCTGACCCGGTTCGGCCCGGCCGCCATCGATCCGGGATGGACGGGACGATCGAGCGGTATGGAACGATTCATTACCCGCTGGCCCGACCGCTTGCTGAATCATGCCCGACCCTCACTCAGAATCTGATCCTCCACCGACTTTCGTCAGCCGCGCGGGCGGAAAGCTCAACCACGCGCTGGAACGCTTCCGGATCGATGTCACCGGACTCACCTGCGCCGACTTCGGTTGCAATGTCGGCGGATTCACCGATTGTCTGCTGCAGCGCGGCGCGGCGCGGGTCTACGCGGTCGATACCGGTTACGGTACGCTCGCCTGGTCATTGCGCCGCGATGATCGCGTCGTCGTCATGGAGCGCACCAACGCCCTGCACGCGAACGCCCCGGACGAACCGGTGGATCTCATCACCATCGACCTGGCGTGGACGCCCCAGCGCCATGCGATTCCCGCCGCGCTCAGGTGGCTGCAGCGCAGCGCCGAGATCGGCGCGAGCGCCTCCGGAAGAATCATCACCCTCATCAAGCCGCATTACGAGTTGACCGAACCGGAGAAGGCGGAGTTGCTCGTGGAGGGCCGGCTTGATCCGGGCGAGGCCGAGCGCATCTCGCGCCGTGTGCTGGACGCCATGCCGGCTTTGGGCGCGGCGGTGGTCGACTGGACGCTCTCTCCGATGACCGGCGGCAAGAGCAGCCGAAAGCGCCGAAAAAACGCCGCCGCGCCGGGCCGGGTCGGTCCCGGCAACATCGAGTTTCTCGCGCTGCTTCGGCCCGCCGCGACCACCGGCGCGTGATCGGCGAACGAGCGTCAAATCAGCTATAATTTCGAGTTCGTTCCGGCCGCCTCCGACCCGCGAGAAATGGCCGGTTTTGACCTCCAGAGGCACCCCTCAAACTCATGGCTGACAATCCTCTCAACCCCTCGGATCAGAACGGCAACATGCCCGTCGGCGGCGGTCAGGTCATCGATCTCGCGATTGAACGCGAATTGCACGACAGCTACCTGACCTACGCGATGAGCACGATCATGGATCGCGCCCTGCCGGATGTACGCGACGGGCTCAAGCCCTCCCAGCGGCGCATTCTCGTGGCGATGCACGATCTGAACCTCACGCCCGGCCGGCCGTTCCGGAAGTGCGCGAAGATCGCCGGTGATACCTCGGGTAACTACCATCCGCACGGTGAGTCGGTCATCTATCCGACGCTCGTCAACATGGGTCAGGACTGGAAGATCCGCGTGCCCCTCGTCGAGCGGCAGGGCAACTTCGGCTCCATCGACGGCGACCCGCCCGCGGCCATGCGTTACACCGAAGCCCGCATGACCGCCGCCACGGTCGCCATGCTCGAGGACATCAAGGAAGAGACCGTCGACTTCCGCGCGAACTACGACGAGACGCGTCAGGAGCCGTCGGTTCTGCCCGCGAAGTTCCCGAACCTGCTCGTCAACGGTTCCAGCGGGATTGCGGTCGGCATGGCATCATCGATCCCGCCGCACAACCTCCACGAGATCTGCGATGCCCTGATCGCCATGATCGACGATCCCGGGATCGATCTGCCCGGACTGATGGCGCACATCAAGGGGCCGGACTTTCCGACCGGCGGCTTCATCGTCGGACGGCGCGGCATCGCCGAGGCGTACGCCACCGGCCGCGGCCGGATCGTGATGCGCGGCAAGATTCACCAGGAGGAGATCAAGGGCCGCGCGGTTCTCATCGTCGATGAGATTCCCTATCAGGTCGTTCAGAACAATCTCATCGAGAAAATCGTCGAAGCGGCCAAGAGCGGGCGCATCGCGGACATCTCCGATGTCAAGAACTTCTCCGGCAAGAAGCACCGGACGCGCATCATGATCTACCTGAAGCGCGGCGCGGACCCCGATGTCGTCGAAAAGCAGCTCTATCAGTTCACCCCGCTGCAATCGACCTATTCGATCATCAACATCGCGCTGGTCAACCGCCGGCCGAAGACGCTTTCGCTCAAGCAACTGCTCGAGTGCTACCTCGATCACCGCAAAGAGGTCATCCGCCGCCGCACCGAGTACCGTTTGCGCGAAGCGAAGAAGCAGGCCCACCGTCTGGAAGGTCTGATCTACGCCGTCTGCGATATCGACGAGGTCATCGCGCTGATCCGCGGATCGTCCACGCGTGAGGAAGCGATCGACAAACTCATGGCCCGCCGGTTCCGGATTCCCGATGGTCACCGTTACGCCCCGCAGATTCCGAGCCGATTGATCGAGCGATCCCAGACCGGCGACGGCGCGGAGTTGACGCGCGTGCAGGCCGAGGCGATCGGCGGATTGCGCCTCATCCAGCTCGTCGGCCTGGAAATCGAAAAACTGACCGGCGAGTACGCCAAACTGCTCGATGAGATCGAGGGGTACGAAGCCATTCTCGCCGATGAACAGCTTGTGCTCGACATCATCCGTGAAGACTGCCACGAGATGAAGGACAAGTTCGGCTCGCCGCGCTTGACCGAGTTCATCGAGAATGAGGTCGAGGATTACGACATCGGCGACCTGATCCCCGAACACAACGTCGTCGTCACGATTTCCCACCAGGGGTACGTCAAACGGCTTCCGATCGATACCTACAAGGAGCAGCGGCGCGGCGGGCGCGGCATCAAGGGGTCCGAAGCGCGCGACGGTGATTTCATCGAGCAGCTCTTCGTCGCTTCAACGCACGATGATCTGCTCTGCTTCACCAACACCGGCCGGGTGTACAAGCTCAAGGTGTACCAGATTCCCGAGATGAGCCGGACCAGCAAGGGGCGCGCGATCGTCAACCTGCTGGAGCTGCGCAAGGATGAACGCATCCTCGCGTTTCTGAACATCAAGGACTTTGAAATCTCGGAGGATTACCTGTTCTTCGCCACCGCGCAGGGGCGGGTGAAGCGCACCGCGCTCAAGGACTTCCGCAACATCAATCGCGCGGGGATCATTGCGATCAACCTCAACGAGGGTGATCGGCTCATCGACATCGTCTACACGACCGGCGACGATCACGTTCTGCTCGTGACGGCCCGGGGCATGTCGATTCGCTTCAGCGAGAACGATGCCCGGGTCATGGGACGGAACGCCGCGGGCGTGAAGGGCATCGAGCTCGGCAAGAGTGACGAGGTGGTCGGCCTGATTCGCGTGCATGATGATTCCGACCTGCTGACCGTCACGGAGCACGGCTACGGCAAGCGCACCCCGCTTCTGGAGTATCTCGTTCAGAAGGAAGATGGTTCCACCCGGCCGCAGAGCCGCGGCGGAAAGGGACGACGTGATATCCGCACCACCACCCGTAACGGACCCGTTGTCGCCATCCGATGCGTCAAGGAGTACGACGGTCTGATGATGATCTCCTCCAGCGGCATGATCGTGCGCATGAGCGCGGGATCGATCAGCCGGATCGGACGCAACACGCAGGGCGTGCGCGTCGTCAATCTGAAGGCGGGCGATCGTCTCATCGCCGCGGCCCGCGTCGTGGAAGCGGAAGATGAGAGCGCGGAGGTGGACGAAGCCCCCGCCAGCCCGCCGGAGCCGTCCGCATGATCCCGCACCG
>SKZB01000074.1 GCA_007127615.1 Phycisphaerales bacterium
CGCCTCCGTTCCATGAACACTCAACATCCGCGCTGGCTTCGGAAGCAGCCGCAACGGCCCGAAAACCCGCGGGAACCTGAACCATGTTCGACTTGTTGTTACTGGCGGAGAGCGCCGAGGCCACACCCGGTTGGATGCGCCTGCTCAACATCAATCACGGCTGGGAGGCGGCGTGGGTCGGGCTCGGCCTCGGCGGGCAGTTCATGTTCTTCTGCCGCATGGGCCTGCAGTGGATCGCCAGCGAACGGAAGGGCCAGTCGGTGGTGCCCCCCGCCTTCTGGTGGTTCAGTGTTGTCGGGGCGAGCATGCTGCTGGGGTACTTTATCTGGCGGTGGGACATCGTCGGCATGCTGGGGCAGTCGTTCGGCTTCCTCGTGTACTGGCGGAACATCTACTTCATCTACGGCCGGAACCAACCCGTTTCGATTGCCGATGATGTGGACCCCGAGCCGGAACTCGCCGAGCCGCACATGACGGCCCGCACGGCCCGCACGGCGCGTAACCGGCCGGACCGGGCCGGCCCCTCCGGCTGAGCGCGATCGTTCTTTCATCGCCCGAAGCAACCGCCTACCATCTGCCTCTGTCCCATGGGTCCGATGCACGCCGAACAACCCGCTCCGGCCGACCGGTTGAACCCGCTCGGCCTGACCAGCCCGGCCTTTCTCGCCGCGGCGGCCGAGCGCGGCGTGCGCGAAGGCCGCGCCATGGAGCTCTACCGCGCTTTCTTCCGTGACGGTCGCGCTGAAGCGGACTGGATCACACCGCCCGCGCCGGTCATCGGGCGTGAGCAGCGCGAGGATGCCACGACGAAGTTCACGCTCCGGATTAACGACCAGCTCGAAACCGAATCGGTCATCCTTCCCTACGCCGGCCGCACCGGCCGGGCGCGAAACACGCTCTGCCTCTCATCCCAGATCGGCTGCGCGATGGGCTGCACCTTCTGCGAGACCGCGCAGATGGGTCTGATGCGCAACCTGACCATCGAGCAGATTGTCGGGCAGTGGCACGCCGCGCGGTTTGCCTTCGCCACGCCGATCAACAACATCGTCTTCATGGGGATGGGCGAGCCGATGGACAACCTCGAAGCGGTGCTCGGCGCGATTCGCGTGCTCGCCGATCACAACGGCCCGGGCATTGCTTCCTCGAAGATCGCGGTTTCCACCGTCGGCCGCGCCGAGGGTATTCGCCGACTGCGCGAACTGGCCGGGGAGACCGGCTTCCGCCGCCTGCAACTGGCGGTGTCGATCAACGCCCCGAACGATGAGATTCGTTCCCGGATCATGCCGATCAACCGCGCCACGAACATGGCGCTACTGCGCGAGGCGATGCTCGAGTGGCCGACGCGGAACACGCGAAGAATTCTGATCGAGTACGTGGTGATCCCGGGGGTGAACGATGCGCCGGAGCACGCCGATGAACTGGCAGCGTACCTGCAGCCGCTGCTCTGTACCGTCAACGTGATTCCCTACAACCCGCGGCGGAACTCGCCCTGGCCCGCGCCGCGCGATGAGGTGGTCTGCGCGTTCATGGACCGGCTGATCGGGCACGGGCTGTTCGTCACCCGGCGCCGCACGATGGGGCGAACCCTGATGGGCGCGTGCGGTCAGCTCGGCAACGAGAAGATTCGCCGGCGGCGGCTCGTCGATCTGTCAACGCCCTCCGGTTCGCCCGCGGGCTGATGGCGCGTGAGACCGTCGATGGCGGGACATGGCCGCGGCGACCTTCGGAACCTACGCTATCGACATGGTCCAATCACGCTTTCGTGGTCTATTGGTCTGCCTTTCCCTGTTGGTGATTACTTCGTGGGCGGCGGGGCAGACCCTGGTTCCGGAAACCGTGCCCCGGCACGAGGCCGTCGCGCGGGCCCTGGAGGCGGAATGGCTCACCGGTGAAGAGCGCGCGACGCTGCGCGTCTTCCACGGGGTGTGGGATGAACGCGATCTGATCAGTCCAACGCGGAAGGCGATCGCCGCGCTCGACGCGTGGCGACTGGATGATCCGATCTTTGACGATGCGAACGTTCCGGTCGAGCTGCGCGCCGAGGCGCGACTCCGCCGGGGTGAGTTGCAGGCCGCGATCGATCTGGCCGCGCAATCCGATACGATTCGCGCCGCGAGGATTCGGGCCGAGGCGTACGAAGGGTTGGGCCGGTTCGAGCGCGCCGGCGAGGTGGTCATCGAGCCCGTGCGGCGCCTTCAGCGGGAGCAGCTTGAAGAGGCGGATGAACTGACCGAAGGCGTGCGGGCGCTGATGGTTCGCGCCCGGGTGGAGGGGCAGCCGGCCCGGGATTTTCAGACCATGATGGGCCTGCTCGCGCGGTCGCATCAGCAGCTTGACCGGCTCTACTGGCCGGCCCGGCTGACCGAAGCGGAACTGCTGCTTGAGAAGGATGAGACGCAGGAGGCGGCGCAAGTGCTGCACGAAGTACTGAGCTTCAACCCGCGCAGCAGCGAGGCGTGGTATCTGCTCGGCCGGATCGCACTGCAGATCTTTGACTTCAACAGCGTGATCGCGGCGGGGGAGACGCTGCGCCTGCTCAACCCGCGGCATCCCCTGGCCGACGTGCTGTTCGCCGAGATGCGCCTGATTCAGGACGATCCGGAATCATCGCGGGAATACATTGAATCCGTCCTCAACCGCTGGCCGAAACTCCGCCGCGCCCGGGCGCTCGACGCGGCGATGCACGCGTTGATGTACGACGAAGCAGCAATGCGGGCCGCGATCGCCCGGTACGAGGAACTTTCACCCGGCAGCGCGAAAGCGTATTACGTCGTCGGGCGACATCTCTCGTTCAATCGACAGTACGACGCCGCGGCGGAGATGCTGGAGGAGGCGATCCGCCGTCAGCCCAACTGGCCCGCGCCTCGAATCGAGCAGGGGCTGATGGAGCTTCAGTCCGGCCGCGATGCGGTCGCGCTGCGCATCCTGCGCGAAGTGAGCGAGATTGATCCCTTCAACACCCGCGCGATAAACAGCCTGCAGCTGCTTGAGGATCTGGCCGATTACCGCCGTCTGGAAACCGAGCATTTCATCGTGCGCTACGCACCGGGCATCGACGAGATCATGGTCGAGATGATGCCCGAACGCCTGGAAGAGATTCACGAGACGGTGACGCGACGGTTTCAGTTTAAACCCGATCGAAAGACGGTCGTCGAACTGATGCCCAACCACGAGCGGTTCGCGGTGCGGATCACCGGCATGCCTTTCATCCACACGATTGCGGCGTGCACCGGTCCGGTCATCGCCATGGAAGTGCCGCGCTCCGGTTCGGGGCACACGACCACCTACGACTGGGCGCGCGTCTTTCAGCACGAATACACCCACACGGTCACGCTCGCGCAGACGAAAAACCGTATTCCGCACTGGCTCACCGAAGCCGCGGCGGTGGAGATGGAGTTCAAGCCGCGCGACTACCCGACCGCGCAGATGCTCGCGCGTTCACTGGAGCAGGGGACGCTGTTCAATCTCGACGAGATCAAGTGGGCGTTCGTCCGGCCCGAGCAGCCGCAGGACCGCTCCAAGGCGTACGCGCAGGGACACTGGATGCTCGAGTTCATGAACGAGCGGTTCGGATCTTCCGCGGTGATTCGTCTCTTTGGCCGCTATTTCCAGGGCGAACGCGAAGCCGCCGCCATGCGCAACGCGCTGGGCGTGAGCCGCGAGGACTTCTACCGGGAGTTTCTTGAGTGGGCCGAGACGGATGTTCGATCGTGGGGCCTGCTCGCGAAGCCGAGCATGACCGATCTGATGGATGAACTGCGCGCGAAGGATCCCGATGCGGCGGTGCAGATGGCCGCGTCGCAACAAGCGCGTCTGAAGGCGATCGCGCGCGTGCTGAGCGACCAGATCGGCCAGCCGAAGACGCGCGGCCGGCGGGCGCTCAAGGCCGAGGATTGGCCGGAACTGCGCCGCCCGCCGGTGGAGATCACCGATGAGACGCTCGAAGCGTGGCGGGAGGAGTACCCCGACCATCCCGATCTCCTGGAGTTGGAGATTCGCCGCGCGATGCAGCGTGAGGGCGGGGCGAAGGCATCGATGATCCCGCGGTTGGAGCGGTACGCGGAACTGCGCCCGGTCGACCCGATGCCGCACCAGCGGCTCGCCCAGATTTATCTGGACCGCAACGAGCCCGAACGGGCGATTCCGCATCTGGAAGCGCTCGATGTTCGGGAGGATCATTCGCCGGTGTACGCCGTTGAACTCACGCGACTCTACCGTGAGCAGGGGGATCTCGATCGCGCCATGGAGAAGGCGACACGGGCGCTGGAGATCAATCCCTACGATGCCGCCAACCGCGAACGCGCTGCGGCCGTCGCGCTGCAGAGCCAGCGGCTGGAGCTGGCGCACCAGCACATCCGCGCGCTGACCAGGCTGGAACCGGACCGGCCGCGACATCTCCAGCGGTTGGAAGCGGTCGAGCGGCTGCTGCAAGCCGAATCACGGGAGTAGTGGCGTTCGTCCCGGACCGATCTCCGTCCGGCAGAATAACAGCGCCCCGGACGGGGCCGGGGCGCTGCTCTCCTGCTCGTCCATCTCGCGAATGGAAGACGAGAAAGTGAAAATCACGGAGCGGATTCGCGGTTATTGACCGGATCGCCGGCGTCTTGCGCCGGCCAACATGGCGCCGGCGAAGAGGGCGAGCGCGCCGGGGCCGGGGATCGCGGAGACTTCCATTCCCACGAAGCCGAAGTCGCCGTACTTGCTCTGGTTCCCCGCATTGCCCGAACTGAGGCGAATCGAGGTGATCGCGCCGCCAAAGATATCGCCGCCAAGGACGCTCCACGCGCCGCCGCTCTTCTCGACCGCGGGGGAATCGTTGACGAGCAATCCGCCGCCGGTCCAGGCCCCGCTGGTGGCGCCGGTTGCTTCGAGCGTGAAGTCGCCGATGTCGGTTGAGAAGAGCGCGGTTTCATTCCACACATCGCCGAAGTTTCCGGCGGTGTAGAGGTGGGCGATACTGATCGAGTTCACGAAGACCGGGGCGCTGAAACTGAACTCGATGTACTGCGATCCGTCGATCTCGCCGTTGACCGAACCGCCCTGGACGCCAACGGCCGTCACCCCCGCGACGGTCTTGGGACGGAAGTTACCGTCAAAGCTGACGACATCCGCCGTGACACTTCCGCTGGCCAGCCCGCCGATGGAGACGTTGTTGGTGCCGGTCGGCAAGTCCGAGAATGAGATCACCCCCGCGTGCGCTTCGGCGGTCAGAAATGCCAGTCCCGCGCAGCCAGCCGCCGCACAAAGGCCCGTCACGTTCTTCATTCGATGATTCATATCTCTCTCCCGTATTTCTCATTGCATTCGGTTCGCGGCCTGATCGCTGACGAACGCTCGTCGATCGACCGTAGGGGAAGTATGAGATTGAACGGGGCGAATCGCGAAAACCATCTTCAGGGACGACGCGATTTTCGCTCGGTCACACCGGAAGATGGCGCGCGGATTGACCAGCTTCACAGATCGGCTCGGGATCGCGAAATCGCCCCGCGCGATCTCGTGGATCGCGGTCAGAATCGAAAAGACCGGCTCTTATCGGATGGGGCGCATCAGACCTTGGAGCGAAGCGGATCGGGCGCCAGAAAGCGGCCGTCGCTCACCGTGTCATTGAGCGCGTCCAGTAACTCGCCGCAGATGCCGAGGCCGATCTCATCCGCCCAGGTGAACGGACCCTTGGGATAGTTCACGCCCTTGCGCAGGGCGGTATCGATGTTGGCCTGATCGGCGACACCCTCACTCATCGCCCATGCGGCTTCATTGATCACCGCGATCAGAACCCGGGCAAAGATGTACTTCTCCAGCGGCGAGCCGATCTGATCGGTCGCGCCTTCGTTGAACCGATCGACGGCATCCTGCATGCGCTCGGAGATTTTCAGTTCGCGCGATTCCGGTTCAATGGCCGGTCGGGGGTCTTCACCGTCGTGAATGTACGCGCCATGTCCGGTCTTTCGGCCGAGGTGTTTCTCCCTGACGAGCTTTTCCTGGGTCGCGCTCGGCTTCAGGCGTGACGGCCCACCGAGCTGCTTCCAGACCGATTCGGTCGTGGCGACGTTGACATCCTGGCCGATCAGATCCGTCAACTCGAACGGGCCCATGCGGAACCCGCCGAGTGAACGCATCGCTTCGTCGATCTGATCCACGCCGGCGTAGCCGTCTTCGAAGATGCGCCACGCTTCGAGATAAAACGGCCGGGCCACGCGGTTGACGATGAAACCGGGCGTGTCGTTGGCGCGGGCGACGGTCTTGCCCCACGCCTCGGCAATGAGCACCACGCGGTCGACGAGCTTGGGATCACTGCGCTGACCGCTGATCACTTCCACCAGCGGCATGAGCGGCGCGGGGTTGAAGAAGTGCATGCCCACGACGCGCTCGGGACAGCCGATCGCATTGCCGATCGCGCTGATGGAAAGCGACGAGGTGTTGCTCGCAATGATCGCTTCCTCGCGCAGATGGGGCAGGAGCGTTTTGAACATGGCGGTCTTGGCTTCGAGACTTTCGATGATCGCTTCGATCACGAGGTCACAGTCGCGCAGGTCTTCGGGCTTCTCCGCCGGGTGCAGTCGTGCGCTGGCTTCGTCGCGTTCGCCTTCGGTGATCCTGCCCTTTTCCGCCATGCGGTTGATGTGGCCGCGGATGCGTTCCATCGCGCTATCGACGGTTTCACGATCCTGATCGAGAAGCATGACGGTGAAGCCGTGGCGTGCGGCGACCTGCGCGATGCCCGCGCCCATGGTTCCGGTTCCGATGATGCCGACGGGATGTTTGCTGGGTGACATGGTGCCTCAATTGTACGCGGAATCGTGCGCCGTTTTCGGCGGCCGGGCGAGCCTCATGGCTTTGATTTCGACTTCTGCTTCTTGGCCGGGATCCACGGTACGTCGGAGACATCCGCATCGAGATTGACGCGCCGCGCCATCGCGAAGAGCAGATCGCTGACCCGGTTCACGTAGATGATCGCCCCTTCGCTGACCGGTTCGGCGTGCAGCAGGGAGATCATGGAACGCTCGGCCCGCCGGCAGACGGTCCGCGCCAGATGCAGCCGGGCCGCCAGCTCCGTTCCGCCGGGCAGGACGAAGCTCTTCATGGGCGTGTTCTTCTCCTCCACCGCGTCGATCCACCGTTCAACCTCCTGAACCTGCTCGTCGGTAATGCGGAGAATCTTCGCTTCGTGTTTGGCGCCTTCGGGCGTCGCCAGGTCGGCGCCGATGTCGAACAGGCGGGATTGAAGTTCTCGGAAGATCTCGATCAGCCGGGCGTGCAGCGGGTTCTCCGGATCGCACCCCGCCGCGCAGAGACCGAGGGTGGCGTTGAGCTCATCGACCGTGCCGTAGGCGGCAACGCGCGGGTGGTCCTTGCTGACGCGCTGGCCGCCGAAGAGTCCCGTGGTGCCGTCGTCGCCGCTGCGGGTGTAGAGTTTCATGCCCGAAGCGTAGCACGTCCGGGCGGCCGGGGGGCGGCGCGATCGGGAAGGGCCCGGGTTCAAGATTTTCCGCTCGGGAAGCCGATGAGCGGGTGTGCGCAATCGACTTTCCAGTGTGGTTCTGTCCGCCGCGATGATCGCGGTGATGATGGTTTCTCTCGGCTGCGAGATGCCGGGCAATCCCTGGCGGTTCGCGGATCCCCCGACGACGGTGGAGGGCAATCGCTCGCTCAAGCGGGTTGAGGATCCGGTCGTGGTGGTCGTGGGGCAGTTTCGTGATCCTGACCATTCGCCCAACTATCCGCGTGGGGTCGGCCGATGGATGAGCGAATCCTACAGCCGCGCATTGCTCAATGACCGCCGCTTCGACGTCTGGGTCAATCCGCATCTCAGCCGCGAAGTCGAGCGGGTTCTCACAGAACGCCAGCCGGATATGGAAGCCGCGCTGAAGAAGCTCAGCGAGCAGAACCGCGAGGTCAGTTTCGTGATCACCGGCAAGGTGACCGACTTCGCGCACACCGTCGATCTGCCCAGCGATGTCGCGCGGTGGGGCGTCATCGGGCGGCGGCGGGAGGCGGTGGTCGCGGTTGATCTCAAGATCGTCGATCTGAGAAATCGGCGGCTGGTCGGGGCGGATCATCTCCAGGGCGTCGCGCGGACCGGCACCCAGGACACCTCCGAGTTGTACGACAACGTGGCGATCGATTCGTATCTCTTCTGGAGCACACCCCTCGGCCGGGCGAGCAAGCGGGTCATCGGGGACGCCGTCACGCGGACGGAGCAGGTCGCCCCGCGCGGCGGACACCGGGCCCTGCGCTCACCGGAGCGTTACCCGCGGATTCTCCGGCAGCACTCGCCGCTGCGCGTTTCCATCCAGGGCGGAAGCGACGCCGGGCTGGTCTCCGGGCAGGAGTACTACGTCCTTGCATCCGGCGACGATGGCACCCTGACCCCCATTTACGATCCGGACACCGAACTGCCGCTGCGGGTTCGCATCACCACGACCCGGCGCACCGATGCGGTCGGCCTGTTGCGGGGCAAGCGGCCGGTCGAAGTCGACATCCGCGGCACCGTGCTCCGGCGGAACCTCAGCGGCACCGCGACCGGCCGCGAGGCGCTCTCATCCGCGCCGACGGACGATGAAACATAAACATCGATCGATGCCCCGCGCGGATGAAAGGTCGGCTCCGGAGCCGGCCCGGAAACGCGAAATGGAAAGCGAGCGCAGCTCGGCGAATCGGTCGAAGGTCCGGTACGGGAAACCCGCCCCGCAATCGTTCAGAAGGTATTGCCTCCCCCGAAATTACAAGGTATGCTCCTGAGCATCGGCCGGGTACCCAAGTGGACTAAGGGAACGGATTGCAAATCCGTCATTCGTGGGTTCGAATCCCACCTCGGCCTCTTTCATCTGAACCGGATCAGGATGCAGAACACGTTGTGAATCAACGTGTTCCGCTTGTCATTCGCTCTCGCCCGTCGTTCCCCCCGGCGGAGCGGATCGTTGCGCTTCCCGGGCCAATCGTTCGGCTTCGGCGACGATCTCTTCGGGGAGGGCGGCGCCGCGGAGTTGCTCGCGCCCGGCCTCCCGGTCTTTCGAGCGTGGCTGATCTTCCCGGGGGATGTGCGGGTCCATGCCCGATTCGCCCGGTTCGCATGATCCGGATGATCCGGATGACCCGGATGACCCGGAAAAACCCGCCGACGGGGGGCGGGGGAGGGGTCGGGTCTCGGGGCGGTTCTCCCGTTCGATGGCCTCCGGGTCAACGCCGAATTCCTGCAGCCACCGGTCGACCTGCCCATCGGAGAGACCGCCGATCGGGGCGTCCGCGGCGGGCGACGGGTCGGGTTCCCGATCGGGGCGCTCGGCATCGAGGGCGAGCTGCTGCAACAGAACCTGCGAGGTAAGCACGCGGCACTTCCGGACCCGCGCGGCCCGCTGGACGGCATGGTCGGATGAGACCACGGTCAGCCGCCGGGGGCTGGAGGATTGCTGAATCATCCGGGCGATGAGTCCGTCGGCCTCTTTCCCCGGCCCGGCGTAGCGGATATGCACGCCGCCCGCCCGACCGGACGGGACATCCGCGCGGGGCGAACCGTCACAGACCAGATCGATCCGCTCGTGCCGGTAGCGGCTCTGGTGCAGCAGGCGGATGAGCCCCGGGACATCGATTCCCGCGATTTCCGGCGGGAGAATGCCGGTGACATGCAGCAGGTTGTAGGTGTCGATGATCAGCGGCATGGCGGGGGGAAGGGCAGGATAGGCCGCCTCGTCGGTCGAAATGGCGGTGTTGGGGCGAAATTCGGCGGGAATCACGCCGAAGGGCCTTGCCAAGCGGGGTGATATCCGATCTAATGCTCGGCTCGCTGAAACGGAAGGAAGGCATTGGTCATATGGCAATACGCATCAAAGCACGACAGAATGAATCCGTAGCACAGCTCATGCGCCGCTTCAAGAAGCTCTGTGAAAAGGAAGGGCTGACGAAGGACGTCAAGCGCAAGCAGTACTACGAGAAGCCCTCGGAGCGTCGTCGTCGGGCCGCCCGACGATCGTTCACCCGGGTGGCCCGCCAGGGCAGCAGCTGATTCGCTGCCCCGGGCTTGGTTCTGCCGCACGTTCTGATCGGCCGACGTGCGGTTCGGCGGTGCCGATTGGGTTCACCGTTCGGTCGAACGGAGCGCCGCCCGGTGGATGAGGAAGCAGTTTTCTTTGCGGGGGTGCGCGTGCGAACGGCCGATTGACCATGCAGACCTTTCGAAAGCGTCGGCTGAGCCGGCGCTGAAAATCATGCCGTGATGGTGCGCTTCGGGTGGATGCCGGCCGCACCGTCCTGTTGTTTCTGCCTTTGCGTGAAGCGCGGTCACCCCGCCCTTCCTCTGGTCCCTGACCGCCCCGGACCCGGCGGTCACTCCCCTCGGTCCCGCACGTTGGAGAAGTCTTCCGTGAATCATCTCACTCTGGCGAGCTTGTCAAACATCGTCGAATTCGCCCCCATCTGGTTTATAGCGCCGGTCGCGGCCATCCTCGCGCTGGTCATGGCGTTCTACTTCGCCAAGACCGTCATGGCCCGATCGGAGGGCGATGCCGACATGGTCGAAATCGCCATCGCCGTTCGCGAAGGGGCGATGGCCTATCTCACCCGACAGTACAAGGTGGTGGGCGCCGTCTTCGTCGTCCTGGTCGCCATCCTCGCCCTGATGTGGCAGATGGACATTCAGGCCGGCTGGACCGTCATCGGCGTTCCGATTGCCGGCCTCTTCTCCGGTCTCTGCGGCTGGTTCGGCATGAAGATGGCGACCTACGCCTCCGCCCGAACCACCCACGCCGCCAAGCAGTCACTCAACGAAGGGCTCACCGTCGCCTTCCGTTCCGGCGCGGTCATGGGTCTCGTCGTCGTCGGCTTCGCGCTGCTGGACGTCTCCGGCTGGTTCCTCGTCTGGCATCTCATGATGCCCGAGGGCTTCACGCTCGTGGAAGTGACCGCGATCATGCTCTCCTACGGCATGGGCGCG
>SKZB01000173.1 GCA_007127615.1 Phycisphaerales bacterium
CGGCCGCCACTTCACGCAGCGCGGCCCGACGGTTATGAAGTGGATGACGCCGCAAGACAAGACACAAAGTCCCGCGGCGAAGTCGGCGCACGAGATTCGAGGTCTCCACCGAAGGTGTACCTCCACGTTTCTGCCCGGGGTTTTGCGAATCAGCTTGAATCACGACCGACCCGGCACCAAGCCACTGACCCGGTGCAGATGTGCTTCATGGCGTTTCCCCGACCATGATGATCCATCGATGTGTGTTGATAGAATGACATCGATAGCAGGAATTGTAGCGACATGAGTGGACCGGAGCGATGCGAGCTCCTAATCAATCGTTTGAATGACTCCGGCACCGGCTTCGGTTCGAATCCGATGCATGCTCATCTGCAGCCCCGACGGCCGCCATGACCCATCTCCCATCCCACCGACACGATTCGCATGATTCGCTCGACCGGAGCCCACACCTTCACGATCCGACGGGGAGCCCGGATGTACGTGCGGCACTCCTTCTCGCAGCGACCGAACGGTTCAGTGCCCGCGGTTTCGCCGCCGTCGGGATTCGCGAGATCGCCGACCGGGCCGGGGCCAATCTGGCCTCGATCAATTACTACTTCGGGTCCAAACGCGGCCTCTACCTCGAAACGGTGCGCACCTCAATGGTGAACCGGGACGGCCGTAACGCCTGGGAGTTGCTCGAGCAGATCCCGGATGATCCGGATGATGCCGCGATCCTGCTCGCGCGATTCGTCCGTGAATGGCTCGATCAACTCATCCCCGCGGAAGGGGGCAACGCGTGTGCTTCGCTGATCGTGCGCGAGGGGTTGCACCCGACCGAAGCCATTGACGCGGTGGTCGACGATTACCTCAAGCCGAACGAATGCCGGCTGCGCCGTCTGATCGCGGTGTTCCTGCCGGAAGCGGATGAACTGGAACTCGGATTGCACGCGCACGGCCTGCTCGGGCTGACGCTCCACTACTGTATCTATCGCCCGATCGTGGAACGCCTCCGCGGCATGCCGATACGAAGTGCGGCGCCGGGCGACGGTCACGATCTGCTTGCCCGAATCACACCCCACGTGACCAGCACGGTGCTGCGCTCTCTCGGCGTGGATGAGGCGAAGATCGACGCCGCGCTGAAACAGGTTGCGCCGGATTCCGAGGCATCTTCTGACGCGGACCGAACTTCCGATACCCCTGCCGATCAACTCATGGAGAGAGAATGAATTCCGTTACGACAAGTTCCGAACCGTCGTCATGCCGCCCCGGGCGGGTCCGGCCCGTACGTCGCCATGCGGGCGGCGGACTTCCGAGCGTGCTGTTGGTCCTCGCCGCGGTTCTGACCGGCCTGCCCGCGACCGGCTCCGCGCAGGGGCAACCCGCGCCGATCAGCGTCGACGAGGTCAGACGGGAGTTGGTTCAGCAGCGCCGGCAGGTCACCGGGAACCTGCGCGCGGTCAGTCGCTCCCGTGTCGCCTCGATCGAACCGGGGCTGATTGTCGAAGCACCAGTCGAGGAAGGGCAAACCGTTTCACGCGGCGATGTGCTCGCCCGACTCGACGCCCGGAGGCTCGAAATCCGGCTGCGGCAACTTGAAGCGCAAATGAACGTGACCGAAGCGATGATCGAGGAACGCCGCGCCCAGGTCGAGCTTCGCCAGAACGATCTTGATACGCTGATCAATCTCGAACAGCGCGGCGCGGTCAATCCCAAGGAAGTCTCCGACGGCCGGTCCGAACTTCGCGCTGCGGAAGCTCGCGCGACGCAGGCCGCGGAAGAACTGAACGTCCTGCGCGCGGATGCGGATTTTCTCCGCCAGCGTCTTGAAGATATGGTCATTGCCGCCCCCTACGACGGCGTGATCATCGCCCGGTTTGCCGAAGTGGGTGAGTGGGTGGGCGAAGGTCAGCCGATCGTGGAGATGCTCTCCACCGGCGAGATCGAAGTCTGGCTCGATGTGCCGCAACGATACCTTGCCGCGGCGAGTCGCCCCGATCTCCGCACGATGGTGCGGATTGAGGCAACCGCCAATACGCGCGAAGCCCGATCACCGCGCGTCATTCGGGATATTGATCCGACTTCGCGCACCTTTTCGCTCGTGATGCGGCTCAGTGATGAAGATGGACGGCTGTCTCCGGGGATGTCGGTCACCGCGGATGTGCCGACCGGCGAGGAACAGGAACATCTCACGATTCACAAGGACGCACTCCTCCGGCAGAGCGGCGGCAGCATGGTCTACGTTGCGCGAGAGAATGAGGACGGCGCGCTGATCGCCGCGCCGGTGACGGTGACCACGCTCTTTGAAACCCCCGATCGACTGGTGGTGCGCTCGGTCGAATTGCAGGCGGGCGATCATGTGGTCGTGGAGGGCAACGAGCGGCTGCGGCCGATGCAGCCGGTGCGAATCGTCGACCCCGATGCGCCGCAGGCCGCCCGGTCCGGCGCTGAGTCTTCCGGAGGGCGCCGATGAACTTTCTCAAGTCCGCGATCGATCAGCCGATCACCGTGGCGGTGTGCGTGATCCTCGTCATCATGGCGGGACTGATCTCGCTTACGCGCGTGCCGATCCAGCTCACGCCGAACGTTGACGACACGGTGATCGCGGTGACGACGCGCTGGGAAGGCGCGAGTCCCGATGAGATTGAAAAGGAGATCATCGACAAGCAGGAAGAGCAGCTCCAGGGCGTCACGAACCTGCGGCAGATGACCAGCGTCAGCTCGCAGGGGCAGGGGCAGATCACGCTCGAGTTTCACGTCGGCACGCGCAAGGACTCCGCACTGCAGGAAGTCAGCGACAAGCTGCGCCAGGTGCCGAGCTACCCGCAGAACGTGGACGAGCCGGTCATCGATGCGTCCGATCCGAGCAATCGCGACTACA
>SKZB01000435.1 GCA_007127615.1 Phycisphaerales bacterium
CCATGCGCTGGCGCTCGGCAATCATGCGCTAGAACACCTGCTCCTGCACTTGCCGCACATAGTCCAGACGCTTGATCCGGATGTCCACCAACTCCACCCCGAAGTCCGGCACCTCCGCCCTGGCGGTTTCAAGAATCGAGCGCACCATTTCCTCGCGCCCGATTTGCACCTCCTCGAGCAGAGCCTGATCCTCGCCTTCGGCCGCCAACTGCATGCGCTCCAAGTCCTCCTCGGTCACCCGCCAGTCGCGCGACCGGACAATCTCGGTCAGGTCGGTGGCCGAAATGTGATCGCGCACCACCGAGTCGAGAATGTCATTCAACCGCCGGGTCGCGCCGTTGATGTCGCGCACCCGCTGGTAGAAGACCAGGGGATCGGCAATGCGCCAGCGCGCCGTGGTGTCGACCGAGATGAACTGCTCGCCGCGGGTCGGGATCTGGTTCGGATCGCCATCCCAGGAGAACAGCCGCTTGTCGAACGTGCGCACGTTCTGGATGAAGGGCAGCTTGAAGTGCAGTCCGGGTTCGGTGATCGGGTCACCGACCGGCGCGTTGAACTGAAAGACGATCGCCTGTTCCGCTTCGTCCACGGTGAAGGTGGACGCAATGAGCACGATCAACCCGAGGACGAACAGGATAAACAATCCGAATGCAATGCCGAGCAGACGGTTCATGATCAGCGGCCTCCTTCGCGGCGATGCGAAAACGGAGTTTCATCGAGATTCAGGAGCGGCAGGGGTGACATCTGTCCTTCCTCGATCACGAGGATCCGACCGAGTTTCGGAATGACCCGATCAATCATTTCCAGATAGAGCCGCTGACGGGTGACCTCGGGCATATTGCGGTACTGAACGAGAATGGCTTCGAACCGCGACGCTTCGCCGATGGCGCGGTTGACGCGCTCCGAGGCGTAGCCCTCCGCCGACTCGATCATCCGTTGCGCCTCGCCCCGTGCCTGCGGTACGGCCTGATTGCGCCGCTTCTCCGCTTCGTTGATCAGCCGTTCGCGTTCCTGCTCGGACTGATTCACCTCATTGAACGCCGCTTTCACGCGCTCCGGCGGGTTCACGTCCTGCAGCTCGATCGTGCTGATGGTGATTCCGAGTTCGAACGAGTTCAGAATGTTCTGCAGCTCTTCGCGTGCCTGCCGGGCGACCTGCACGCGCTTCTCGGTCAGCACATCGCTGCCGAGGTTGTTGCCGACGATGCGCCGCATGACCGCTTCGCAGATATCGCGGATGGTCTGCTCACGTTCGCGGACCCGGTGGAGCCAGAGCTCCGCATCGTCGATCCGGTACTGCACGACCCATTCCACGTCGATGACCTTCAGGTCGCCCGTGAGCATCAGCGATTCGCTGATGTACGCGGCCTTGTCGTACTGGGTGCGCTGCGTCGCGCCGACGGTGCGGAAGCCGAACTCTTCCTTGAGCAGGCGCCGGGTCGGCACGAACGTCGCCGAGTCGATACCGTACGGCAGCTTGAAGTGCAGGCCCGGCGGCCGGGTGTCGATGACCCTGCCGAAGCGCTTCACCACCGCGACGCCTTCGGTCTGCACGGTGTACACACTGGTGAAGACGCCGATCAGGATCAGGACCACGAGCAAAAGGCCGCCGAGCAGGACGGAGGCCTTTCCCCAGTTCACCTGACTGGGATCAAACTCGAACTGGGGCGACGATCCCGAGCCGCCGGAGAAGTTGACGGGCCTACGCGCCATCGTTCGTACCTCCACATCATCAGGGTTCTGCGGCAGGGTGGGCCGGCCCCAGGGCCGCCGAATTCCGCGGGCGGTACTGTACCACGCCGACGGATGCCCGAACATGTCTCCGGCCGGCCGTCATCGGACGCGCCCCATCCGACCGTGAGCCGTCCGCCCCGTCTTCTTCCGAACGAACCGCCCGGAGTTTCATCGGGAGCGGGCAACCGGATAAGGTATGGTCATGCGCTGGACACCCCACACCCTGATCGCGGCGGCAGCGCTTTTCGTGATCGCCGTCGTTCTGCTCATCGTGCGGGAGGCGGCCGGCCTCGGATCCGCCCGGCTCGGCCCCCTGATCGCAAGCGCCTGGATTCTGACCGCGCTGATGATCTACTGGCATGTCACCGGCCGGATGATCGAACTCCATGTGCTCCGGCGATTCAATCGCGTGAACCTGGTGCTGGGGGGAGTCACGGCGCTGCTGTGGATCGGCGTGGTGTGGTTGTCGGCCGAGGTTCTGCCGGGGCGGCGCGAAGTGATCCTCCTGGCGACGCCGCTGACGGTCGCCGCCGGCTGGTCGCTCTTGTCGGGTGTGTTCTTCATGCTGAAGCCGCGCCATGTCGTTCTGGCCGGCCTGCGGATTCTCACGATCGTCCTGCTGACCATCACGGCCGTTCATCTTGCGGTGGCGATTCCCTACGGGTTAATCCGGGTGCCGAGCATGACGTTTATGGAAGAACAGCAATTCTTTCATAGTCAGTTGCGTTTCGGCATGCCGGTGTTCGTGTTCGGGATGATCGCGGGGCTTCTGGCCGTCGGCGGGCACGGTTACGCGCGCCTGCGGGCGCGGGAGCGCGGCGACCTGCCGCGTGAATCCTTCCGCGCGATCTGTCCACGCTGTGAGCGCAGCCGAATGATGCAGACGGAGGGCGACCAGTGTCCGAATTGCGGGCTGATGATCAAACTGAAACTACCGTAACCAGGCCGTGGACGGCGAAGCTCGCCGCTGCGTGCGGCGTGATCTGCGCGCTCGCTCTCGTCCTGGCGGGGGCGGTCGCCGTTCTGCTCACGGTGGGGCGTGAGCAGAACGTGGATCAACCGGAGGCGTGGATCACTGCGAGCGTGATGGCCGTGATTTACAGCGCGATGATGTTCGCCG